>JAPLMQ010000274.1 GCA_026386955.1 Planctomycetota bacterium | reverse complement strand
TTCTTCTTCTCCCGGGCGGCCTCGCGGAGGGCCAGGCGGTAGTGGACCACCTTGGGGTTCGTGCCCAGGTCCTCGTACCTGAAGAGGCCCCGGTCGTGGTAGAGGGGGAGGCCGGATTTGCAGTCCTGCCCGCCGCGGGTGAGCACGATGTGGAGCATCTGGTTGTACAGGAGGCCCCCGTGGCCCTCGCGGAGGGCGGGCTTGGTGGCGCCGTAGGGGGTCTCCCAACGGGAGGCGGGCAGGTCGGCGTCCTCGAAGGCCGAGCCGATCGCGTCGGCCTCCTTGGCGTCCACGTTGCGGAGCATGGCCATCTGCGAGCAGAACTGGGCGATGCGGTCGGAGCTGGCCGCGAAGGCCTCGGAGGAGTGTTCCCAGTCGTCGGCCGTGGCGTTGATGGCGGCGCGGTTGTTCTGGGCCCCGGCCACCACCGCCAGGTCGAGCATCGCGGCGGCGTCCTTGATCCGGGAGCACTGGAAGCCGATGGCCTGGTGCTCGGCGGTGTTCCCCTTCAAGGCCCCGGCGTCGGGCAGCTTGAGCCAGTCGTAGACCACCAGGCACGGGTCGGAGCGGGTGTGGACGGTGCCGTCGTAGTTCTCGTAGTCGGTCTGGCCCACGAACCGCTGCTTGAACTGCCGCATCAGGGAGAGGGTGTGCTCGATGGGCTTGCCGGCGATGTTGGCGTAGTAGAGCTGGGAGTTTTCCATGGCGGCGATGGCCGCGGCCACGTCGACCTTCAGCTCCCCCGACTCCTTGAAGATCTTGCCCGCCAGGATGTCCTGCTCCTTCCAGCCCGAGACGTGGGCGATGTTGCGGGAGAGCATTTCCCCGCTGCTCATCTCGGTGTCGAGGAAGAGGACGGACGTGCATGAGCGTGATCGGTTTTGATTGGCCCCCCGGCCGCGATACCGCCGGGCGGTCAGGGCAGGGGTCCCGGTCCACGGGCAAACACTCGGATCTCGGCGTTCTGGCCGTGGCGGCGCGGAACCGCGACGTAGAGCAACCCCGTCTGCGGTACGAAGAGCGCGGTGCGTGCACCTGAGGCGGTGGCGACCTTGGGCATGGGGCTGTAGTGATCTGCGTCATCCTGGTGGTAGACGCTGATGCACCCCTCGCCTCCGACGACATAGAGGCGTCGCGCGACTGCGTCGTAGAAGATGTCGTCGGTGTCGCCGCAACAGTCGAGCCGTGCCACTTGCTTGCCCGTCTCGGTGTCGAGCACCACCGTCACGGCCGGCCAGCGGCACCCCACGAAAAGCCGATGGCCCGTCTCGTCCAAGGCCAGGGGGTAATTGGAACGGGCGTGGGCGAGCGGCCATTTCGCCACGACCTTCTTGGCGACGCGATCGACCACCGCGACGTGGCCGGCGGTGGGGACGTTGACGAAGATGCGAGTCCCCTTGGCCTCGATTTGGAACGATTCGGGGTGCCCGTCGAGATTGATCCGGTCGACTACGACAGCCTTGGTCGGGTCGATGACCGACAGCGCGTTGCTGTAGCCCACGTAGATCCGCTTGTCGGACGGGCAAAACCGCACGTTGTCGGCATCGTCGAGACGCTCGATGACCGAAGGCGGGTTCAGGGCGCGATCGTAGATCCGGCAGATGCTGTCCCCGCCGCTGGCGACGACGACCTGGCGGGTCTCGGCAACCACGGCCACGCCTTGAGGTTCCTTGAGCCCGCCGATGCTCTGGATGCGCTTGCCAGTCGCAAGGTCAATGACCTCCAGCGTGTTGTTGCCCAAGGCGGCGACGAACAATCGCCCGCCATCGAGATCGACTCCGAGGTGGTCGATCCGGCCCTCGACGCCCTCCAGCGGAATCGTTTGCGTCAGGCGCAGCGGTGCAGCCTCCTCGGACCGGGCGGACGACACCGCCGTCAGCACGAGCGCGGCAGCGACAAGGTGGGGTGTCATCGGTCGCATCGGTTTCCTCTCTGTCCGAACTCGGGCCGGAGCGATGCTGCACGAGATGTCGGGGCAGTCCATCACGCGACTGCGGCACGTTTCCCGTTGCTTGGAGTCCCACGACCCGCATGACCACCGCCCGCAACACCTCGACGGCAGCCCGCTCCGCCGCCGGGCCCAACGACAGCTTCGTCGCCAGCAACTTCTTCTCATCCCGCATCCTCCACAAAGTCGACGAGCTGATGGACATCCGCTTCGCCGGCGGCGGACTCGGCCATCACTTCAACCCGACTCACCTCGCTCACCCCGTTGCTTCGACTGGCTTGAGTTGGCGGTTCAGCAAGGCCAGACGCCTCCAGCACAGGACGCTGACGACGCCAACGACGATGACGTAAACGGCAACGACGCAGAGGCTCACCCACCACCCGATGTCGTTGTCCGTGAGATCCTCGAACATTCCAAAGATGACGCAGCACATCAGGGCGTTCGGGATGTAGGCCAAGCGCAAGGACATCTGGACGAGGATGGCGTGGGGGACACGCCGCCGCCAATTCAAAACCGATAGGACGATGACCCCTACGAATGGCAGGGAGCCCGCAGCGATGATCAACCAATCACCGCGTTCCAAGGACCGTGGAGTCTTGACCAAGTCAACGACACCGTACGCCCCCAGCGCCACCATGGCTCCAAGCCCCGAGGCGGCGGCGAAATAGCCAGCGACGATTTCTAGCCTCGTCCACTTCAGAGGGATCAGCGACCGAAGGGCTCCGGCTGAGACAAGCGGCCCAAGAAAGAAAGGCACGCCGACCAGAACGAGAAGCGTCTCAGAGCTTGCCGCTTCAAGGGGAGACGTGTGCGAGGCAAACGGAAGAAACGCCACCGCCGCCCCCGAAAGTTCCAAGACGAACAAACCGAGCAGCATCCACCACGCTGCCGACCATTTCTTGAACGGCGGCACCGGCAAGTTCGGCAGCGCCTCTGCCTGTCTAGGGTCAGTCGTGAGCGGGACCACCTGCATGTGGATCGCGGGAACAACCTTGCCGCAGCTCTCGCAGGTGATCGGGTCGGTGGCGGTCATGTCGTGGCGGTGACCGCAGTGTGGACAGGCCAAGGCGACTGTGTCCGGGCGGAAGCGGTAGGTCCGCCAGTCAAAGTCGGTGCCGCATTCAGGGCAGCGGGCAGAGGCAAGATTCCAGAGGCAGTAGTCGCAGGTGCGGCAGCGCATCAGCGGGAATCGTCGCTCGCAGAGGTCGGCGAGTCCAACAGCAACAAAGGCGGCATGCACTGCCGTCAGGACGCGGGGTTGCCATGGATGGCCTTATCGACCGCCTCGGCAATACCCATGGGCCGGATGGCGAACACGCCCATAGCCTTCTTCTCCCGCACAACCGTGGGATTGCGGAGCCCTTCGATCAGGTGCTTCCCCACCTCGAACGCCGTGGGCGTGACCAGCGCCAGCCACAGGCCGGACAGGTAGGGCGTCAGGACCGGCACCGAGATCAGCCAGCGGCGAAGCCCCCTTTGCCTTGCGTATTCCCGCACCATGTCGCCGTAGGTGACGACGTCGCTCCCGCCGATCTCGAAGATCTGGCTCTGGCCCGGAGGCAAGTCCTTGGCGGCAAGGAGATACGCCAGCACATCGTCGATGGCGATGGGCTGGGTCGGCGTGGCCAACCAACGAGGGCAGATCATGACCGGCAGCCGGTCGGTCAGCGACTTCATCAAGTCGAAGGAGAGGCTCCCCGCACCGATCACAACCGAAGCTCGGAACTCGATGGTCTCGACACCGGACCCGCGCAGCATCCGACCCACTTCATGGCGGCTCCGCAGGTGTGGCGACAGGCGAGGGTCGGCGTCGTCGCCTAGCCCGCCCATGTAGATGATTCGGCGGACCCCCGCCTCTCGGGCCGCGCTGGCGAAGTTGCCCGCCGCCTGCCGATCCTCCTGCTCAAAGTCCTTGGACCCCTGCATCAGGTGGACGAGGTAGTAGGCGGTGTGGATGCCCCGCATCGCCATCCGCAGCGAACCGGCATCCAGCACGTCGCCCTGCATGATCTCGGTTTTGCCGCCGACCTTGAGCTTGGCCGGGGTGCGGGCGAGGCACCTCAAGGCCACGACCTGCCGTTCGAGCAGCGGGATGAGATGGCTTCCGATGTAGCCGGTCGCACCGGCCACCAGTATGCTCTGTGGGTCTTGGCCTTCCGAGTTGGGCATTGGTGAAATCCATCAACTCCGGCAACCTGAGCCGTGCGTGAGAACGTCGATGCTGTCTCTGCAAAAGCCCAGCCCGGAAACCATCAAGGCGTTCTTGGCTGCCCAGTCGAAGCTCGATCTGACCTACGCGGATGTCGGAACGACGGCGACGGTGCCGCCAAGACAGGGCTACGCGGTCGATCATACGCGGATCAATCTCGGCAAGGGAGAGAAGGCCTTCACCGCAGCCAAGGCCGCCATCGAGCGGTGGGAGCATTTCCGACTGGGGTGGGTGGAGGCGTGCTGCCCAGACACTTCAATCCGAGCGGGCAGCGTGGTTGCGGTCGTGGCCCGGTCCATGGGCTTCTGGTGGCTCAATGCCTGTCGGATTGTCTACGTGGTGGATGAAGACGGCCCGGTCAGGCGCTTCGGCCTTGCCTACGGCACGCTGCCCGATCATGCGGGGACTGGCGAGGAACGCTTCCTTGTCGAGTGGGACCGTGCAGACGACAGCGTGCGTTACGACATCCTCGCCTTCTCTCGTCCGCATGGTCTTCTGGCCCACCTTGGCTATCCGTGGTTCCGCGTCGTCCAGAACAGGTTCCGGCGTGACTCGGCGGCGGCGATGAAGCGGGCGGTGGGCGAGGCTGCCGGAGCCCCTTGTGCATGACCGGCCTTCCTCTAAGCTGTGGAGACGTGAATGGATTCATGTCTCTACCTCTCTGAAAGGAATCTCCCATGGCGAAAGCCCCCACCAAGTCGAAGGCCAAGAGCAGCGCCCCCGTCAAGGCGTTGAAGGCCAAGCCCGCACGGAAGGCCGTCAAGGCTCGCTCGTGAACGCACGGAAGGTGATGGTCCAGTAAGCCGTCTGCCATCTTGAATCGAGAACCATCAGCCCCCGGGCAGCACCGGGGGTTTTTAATTGACGTGCTGGCGACAACATGAGGCATGTCTTCGACGACGAGGCGTGCAAGCGATTGCAACCGTCGGCGAAAATGAAAGCGCCAAATCCACGGAATACCTGCCGTCGTGGGTGGGCCCGGTCTTATGATTGATGAAGTGGGAAAACGGCGTTTTCAGCCGTTCTCCCGCCGCTGACGCCCACCTCTCTGCGTCAGCCACTGCGCCACTCAACCTGTTCACGAGCGTGCTCCAGCCCCGTTCTCCCCTGAAGGAGGGCCAGATGGATGCGGACCTCAAAGCGCGAGGGACTCTGGTTTTCGAGGAGCGGTTCCCTGATGCACAGGCGGTCTTCGCCTTGGGCCATTTCAACAACTGGTCCACTACGGCCACGCCGCTCACGGCCATTGGCCTTGGCGTGTGGAAATTGACGGTGCCCTCGGGCGTGGACGTCAAGGATCGGTGCTTCTTCGTGCTGGGGAAAGGGGAGATCTTCGGACGGGTTTGCAGCCACTGCGAAGACGACGCAACGTCGGGGCAAACGACGGCGGCTTGAAGATCCGCCCTCACGTAGGAGGTTTTTCGATGACAAACCCTATCGTTCGAACGGGGTTGTTGAATCCAAAGTGGACGCCTGAGGTCAGGATCGCCGTCTCGCACGACCAGATCTCCCGCATGGCCTATTCCATCTGGGAGCGGATGGGCAGGCCGCAAGGGGCGAGCCTCCAGAACTGGTTGTCGGCCGAATCCCGATTGAGGAACACATTCACCATCGGCCCGCAGGTCACCGGCAACCGGTACTTTCGTGGGAAGTGAGAGGCGGGGAGAAGCGACGGGTTTCGAGGGGCGTTTGGAGAGGGCTGCGGGGGTCGCAGCCCTTTTTCATTGGTGCATCAAGGGCAAGCCCATGCCGTGGCCAGTCCAACTCTTCCAGCTTGGCGCGACAAGGAGCGCATTCCAATTCGGATTCAATTCTTTCACGGCGGGCATCGCTCGGTGCCGTCGCGGCGGTCATACTGGCTGGGCACGACCAACCCCAAACGGAAGGGAAGAACATGGCGACCTACGAGTACCGATGCAAGAAGTGCAAGCGAACGTTCGAGAAGACCATGACCTTCAGCGAGCACGACCGGTCCAAGCCCGCCTGTCCGAAGTGCAAGAGCAGGAGCGTGGAGCAACGCCCAAGCTTGTTTCAGGCTGCGGGGAACAGCAAGGGCTGAGGTGCGGGCCAGTCGCCGCTCGATGCCAGCCAGTCGCCCGACCGCCTGAGGTCGCTGGAGCCGCTTGTGCATGACCGGTCACCCACGCCCGCCGCTCTGCTTGCCGGTCAGCCTGCTTGCCGCCCTGCGTGGCCTCCAGGGCCGCTCCATCGACGAGATCGACGTTCCTGGAGCTTGTTGATCAACGACTCGGCCTGGGGCAGGCGTTCGCCCTTGGAGGAGGTGGCCATCGGCAGGACGACCCTCTTGTACCGCCCGCCCGGCCCGTGAATCTCGGCACGCCACACCGTCAGGACCACGCCAGCGCCGCTGTTGGGGTTCCGGGGCGCCAAACATATCCACCCGCCGGCCCTTCACCGCTCGGGCGTTGACGGCGGCGGTGTATCCCGTCATCACGCCGCAACGTTCGCGCACAGCACCTCGGCCTGCTCCAGCACGGTCTGCGTCGCCTTCTCCTGCTTGTCGGGCGGGTAGCTGTGTTTCCGCAAGATCCGCTTCACGATCGTCCGCAGCTTGGCCCGCACGCCCTCCTTCACCTTCCAGTCGATCGACACGTTCTTCCGTACCGCCTCCACCAGCTCGCGGGCGATCACGCGGAGGTTCTCGTCGCCCAGCACCGCCACGGCGCTGTCGTTGACCTCCAGGGCGTCGTAGAAGGCCGTCTCGTCCTCGCTTGACACTCGCTGAGCCCCAGGGCCTGGCCCCGCTCCTGCGCCGCCTTCAAATCCTTGGCCCGCTTGATGAGCTGCTCGATCACTTCGGCCGCCTCGATGGCCCGGTTCTGGTACTTGCGGATGGCCTCCTCCAGCAAGCCGGCGAAGGACCGCGCCTGCACGACGTTCTTCCGCTGCCGGACCTTGATCTCGTCGTTGAGCAGCTTGCGCAGCAGTTCCACCGCCAGCCAGGTTGCGCTGCGGCAGGTTCTTGACCTCGGCCAGGAACTCCTCGGACAGGATCGAGATGTCCGGCTTCTTGAGGCCGGCGACGGCGAAGATGTCCATCACGCCCTCGGGGGCCACGGCCTTCGAGACGATCTGCCGGATCGCCGCCTCCATCTCCTCCTCGGTCTTGCCCCCGGTCCCAGAGCCCCCGTCCATCTTCGCCAGCCCGGCCCGCACGGCTTGGAAGAAGCCCACCTCGTCCTTGATCTTGAGCGCCTCCTCGTGCGGGACCGCCAAGGCGAACGCCTTTGACAGCTCCGTCACAGCCTGGAGGCAGCGGGCCTTCCCGTCGTCCAGCCCCAGGACGAAGTTCATGGCCTCGGCGATCCCCCTCATCCACTGCCGGGCGTTGGTCGCCGCCATCGCGAGGCGGCAATCGAAGTCGTGGAACAGGTCGCACACGACCTCGTACTTCTCCAACATCACCGCCACGGCCTCTTCCTGGTCGAAGGTGCCCTTGCCGCGACCGCCGCTCTTGGTGTAGTCGGCCAGGGCCTTGCGGAGCTGGTCGGCCAGCCCGAGGTAGTCCACCACCAGCCCGCCCGGCTTGTCGCCGAAGACCCGGTTGACGCGGGCGATGGCCTGCATGAGCCCGTGGCCGTGCATGGGCCTATCCACGTACATGGTGTGCAGGCAGGGCACGTCGAAGCCGGTCAGCCACATGTCGCGGACGATCACCAGCTTCAAAGGGTCCGCCGGGCCCTTGAACCGCTTGGCGATGGCCTCCCGCCCGGGGTTGTTGCGGATGTGCGGCTGGAAGTCGAGGGGGTCGGATGCCGAGCCCGTCATGACCACCTTCACCACACCCCCGGCGTCGTCCGCGTCATGCCAGTCAGGCCGCAGCTTGATGATGGCCTTGTACAGCTCCACGCAGATCCGCCGGCTCATGCAGACGATCAGGCCCTTGCCCTCCTCGCCCTCGGTCACCTCCTCGAAGCTCGGGTCGATGTGGACCTTCTCATCCTCTTTGAGTTCGAGCTTGGCCAGCCGGGCCTCGTAGTAGATGCGGACCGTGGCCGCGTCCTCCACCGCCTGCTCGATGTCGTAGGTGTCGATGTAGTCGCCGAACACCGCCGGCATGGAGCGGTCCTCCGCCTCGATGGGCGTGCCCGTGAACCCGATGAAGCTGGCGTTGGGCAGGGCGTCGCGCAGGTGGCGGGCATAGCCGTCGATGAAGTCGCACTGGCTGCGGTGGGCCTCGTCGGCGATGACCACGATGTTGCGGCGGTCGGAGAGCAGCGGGTAGGGCCGTCACAAGACGGGACCACGGCGCAAGAGCGACGCGGTGCTGTTGCGAAAGAAACAGCGATGCCCAAGTCCAGGCCTAAGATGTCCTCCATGACGGCCCGGCGCAAAACCACATCCTCCGACCCGGCCAAAATCCTCTACCACCGCGTGGTCAAGAGGTACATGAACCCCACGGTCTTCGGCCTCGGCAAAGGTTCCGGCCTGCATTTCCCGAACACCCCCGAGAACCCAAGCCCGCGGAGGGTGAGCCTGCCCAAGGATCGCTGCATCTGCAAGCCCGAGACGCTCACGCGTGCCTTGGTGGCCGACCACCTTCAACCGGGGCTGGGTCGAATCTACCTGGTCAACCGCTCAAACACCCCGACCAAGGCAGGCTCGCGGTCCCGCCACGACCACCTCCTGGCCATAGACATCGACGGCCATGACTCGTTGGCGGCCAGGGAGCTTGCCGCCACCATCCAGGGGAACCTGTCTGGGGAACTGCCCACCCCCACCCTGGCCCTGCCGAGCACCCATGGGGAGGGAATCCATCTGTGGCTTGTCGTGCGCCGCCACCACCGCATGGCGATCCCGGCTTTCAACAAACTCATGCACCGCCTCACCGCGGCCCTCAAGCAGGCCTACCCACGCGGGGCTGGCGACACGGCATGGGTCGATGCTGTCAAGGGTCTCCCCTGGTGGGACGCACCGAACCCGGCGTTCTCCACAGCAGCGGCCGCCGAGCCTGCCTGGCGGAATCCTCGCCCCGAAGACCCTCCTGAGATTGTGACCGGGGGCTATGTCAGATACACAGCCGGTGAACGGTACGAGCGGTCGAAGGGCTGGCCGGACTTCCACCACAACCCAGAACTCGAACCCACCATCCGCCGCTACGACACCAATGCCCTCATCGCGGTGCCGTGCGCCGGCCGCCCGGACCTGGTCGGATCGCTAGCCAATTGGCTTGATGAGGCGGAAGCGGCGCCGGCGACAACAACCCAACTGCGGAAATGGGCCAACCGGCAGCTCGGGCCGGAATCAGAGGCAGATCCGAAGAGAGTCGTCACGCCCCCCACCCCGCCCGCTCCCGTGCATCCCGCGACCAACCCACTTCCATACAACCCCGAAGCCAACAGGTCTTGGCAGACCCTCACCACGAGCCAGGACAAGCCCGATGTCTCCATGGCGGCGGCGCACATCGCTCTTCAACGACACGGCCTGGCAGCCACGCTGGAGGACACCCTGGGCATCTACGAGGCAGAAGCCCCAACCTGCACTGGCGAGCGGACGCGAAAGCGGGAGAGACGACTGGCCAAGGCCCTGAAGCTTGCCAAGGCCACCTATGACCCCAGCTTCACCCAGCGGGGCAACGCACCCCTGAATCCCGCCATCGCCGACCAGGCCGAGGCACCGGTCTTCAACGACGTAGACGTGGCCGAGATCGCACTATGGATGGAGGGGCAGGCTCTCGACATCGCCGCCCTCGGCAAGACCATCAGCGGGAAGAATCGCCGCAAGGCCAAACTCCGGCACATGGCGCTCGTCTTGGCCATCTACCGCAGGTACTGCGAGAAGAATGCCCATGGCCAGGTCAACCAGGCATCGGTGACCAAGAGTGCCGCTGCCAATGGCGTGAGCATCAACGGCAAAGCGATTACGACCTATCGGCATGAACTGATCAGGATCGGCGCCTTGGTCTGCGTCGACTCGGCATACTTCCCTGGAGTCCGGGCCCAGTGTTTTGCGGTGGGACCGAACTTGCCGGCCACGGCTTGGATGGCCGCCATGGGCCAGTGGGCGGCTCATTCAGGAGTAGGACATAAGAGTATTAGGTGCACTGGCTTGTTACCCCCTGCGTGCGTCCCCGAACCGCAGGAGCCGCCGGATGATGTTTGGAGCCGGTGGGCAATTGCGCATGAGGAGGAAATGGAGGCCTCCAAGGACTGGCTCGGCGGGGCAGGAGCCCCTGCCCCGGAAGGTTGGGAT
>JAPLMQ010000296.1 GCA_026386955.1 Planctomycetota bacterium | reverse complement strand
GGGGGACGTGCGGCTGTCGCGGGGGCCGACGCGGGCGCGGTGGCCGGCGGGGCGGGATGGGCGGCCTCCCACTTGGCGAGGTCGATCTTGTAGTTGACCAGCGCCCGCTGGTAGGTGGCCTCGTGCGCATTCTCCGCGAGCTCGACCTCCTCGGGCGTCGCGTCGATCGGCAGCCAGCCCGCGGCCTTGCGGGCGTCAGGATCGGCCAGGAACATCTCGCGCGTCAGCCAGCGCCCCGAGGGCGTGCCCCCCACCGCGCCGACGACCAGCCCGATCGGCACGTTCAATTCCTTCTGCAGCGGGACGCCGAAGGAGAAGAGGATCGCGGAGAACTTCCCGTTGTTCGCGGCGGTGGCCTCACGCCAGTGGCCCGTTGCGCTGGCGAGGCGGATCTGCGGATAGTCCTTCGCGGCCAGGGCATCCAACACCTTGTCGCCCTTGGCGGCGCCAATCACGGCCATCTGCATGTTCGACTGCCCGCTGCCGACCCAGACGTCGCCGACCAGCACGCCGGTGAGCGTCAGCCTCTTCTTGCCCGCGACGGTGAGTGTCGCGGGCTCGCCCGGCGCGAGCGGGTCGAGCTTGAGCGACCACTTGCCGTCCTTGTCGGCGACAGCGGTCTTGGTCTGGTCGCGGAAGGTGACGGTGACCTTCTCGTCGGGTGCGGCGACGCCCCAGATCGGGACGGGCATCCCGCGCTGCAGGACCATGTCGCTGGAGAGGATGCCGGGGAGGGCGAGTTCGGTGGGGAGAGCGACGGGGCGCACGGCCGGGACGGGCGCGGCCGGACGGGCGGCGGGACGCGTCTCGGCAGGCTTGACCGCGCCGGCAAAGGCGATCGCGGGAAAGAGGAGGCAGGACGCGAGGGAGATGGCGACAGCGAGGAGGCGGGACGGGGGGCGGGTCATGATGGGGCCTTGGGGAGGGTGGGTCGGAATTGGCAGGAGTGAGGAGCAGAACACCTGACGGCGGGTGGTTATTGCAGGAGGTGATGCAGAAGCCGGCCTGCCGGGTGCCACAGGCCATCGTACTCGTTGCATGTGTCTTGAGAGGAAGTGAACCGAACGGTTGACCGGCACATGCCACGAGTACGATGGCCTGTGGCACCCAGAATCGCGCCGCTCACACACACCGGATCGCGATCAACGTCCGGTCGTCCGTCGGCGGCGCATTCTCGCTGAAGACCGCCACCGCCTCGCGGACCTGGGCGATGGTCTCCTCCGCGGTGTTCGCGGCGCCGGCATGTCGCCCCAGCAGCAGCCCGTCGAGGCGGTCCTGCCCGAAGAGCTCGCGCGAGCCGTCCTTCGCGGGGGCCATCGCCTCGGTGATGCCGTCGGTGTAGAGCAGCAGGAGGTCGCTGGGCTCAAGGCTGATGGTCGCCTGCTCATAAACTTGGTTGGCGTCGATGCCCAGCGGGAGCGAGCCGATCTCGTCGAGGGAGACCACGCGGTCTCCGCGGACGAGGCGCGGGGGGTTGTGCCCGGCGACGGCGTAGGTGAGCGTGCGCGCCTTGGGATTCAGCACGGCGTAGAACGCGGTGACGAACGTCCCGCCGCGGGTGTAGGTCCGTGCGAGCTGGCTGTTCAAGTACCCCAGGAGCGAGCCCGGGGGTGCGTGCGTCCCGGGCTGGGAATGGGCGATGGCGTGGGTGATCGCCATGAGGACGGCCGCGGGCGTGCCGTGGCCGGAGACGTCGGCGATGAAGAGGCCCCACCCGCCGTCGCCGAGCGGGAAGAAGTCGTAGTAGTCCCCGCCCGCGCGGGCGCTGGTCTGGTAGTAGGCGGCGAGGTCGAAGCCGGGGATCGTCGGGAGCGTGCTGGGGAGCAGCGAGCGCTGGATCGCGCCCACGGCCTGCAACTCGCGGTCGAGTTCCGCGAGCACGTCGGCGAGCTGGTTGCGCAGCACGAGGTTCTGCGTCCCGCGCCCGAAGAGGGCCGACTGCCAGTGCATGATCGGGATCATCGTCCGGTCGACCTCGAACCCGGGCTGGATGAGCATGACGCTGACGTTGAGCGACTCGCCCGAGTCGTAGTGCGGGAGCGCGACGAGGCGCTCGAACCCCTGGAGGTAGAAGTAGCCGGGGTCGTCGACCGAGAGGCGCGAGGGGAGGTCGTCGATGATCACCGGCTTGTTCGCGTGGATCAGCTCGCCCAGGATCCCGCCCGTGAGCCGGGGGAGGCGGTCGCGCTGCGTCCAGGGGTTGAAGTGCTCGGTGAAGCGGGAGGAGCGCGTGACGAGGAAGTTGGGCGGGCGCTCGCCCCGGCGGGAGAGTGCGACGAAGTCCATGATCGGGAGGAGGTCGCCGATGCCGGTCCAGTAGGCCTCGACGAGCTCCTCGGGGTCGGTGATGCCGGAGATGGCCTTCATCGTCCGGTCGACGATCTCCAGTTCCTCCTGCCACGCGCGTCGCTTGATCATGCGTTCATGCTAATCGAGGCGATGCAAAGGACAACACGACGGAGTGCGGCGTGGGCGGGCGACGCTGGGGCCGGATTTCTCCGGGCGAAAACTGGCGTGAATCCGGCACGTCCGCGCGGCTCGGCCATCGCAACCCCGCCCGACCGGTTATCCTTTGTCTTTGGTGCGTTCTTGATCATGGATCGGCGGCGAGGCGTGGTGGGCGGCTGGCCCGGCGCTCCGCGATCCCGACGACGCACTCCGGACGGCCCTCGTGGCTCGAAAGCGACCAACCTCCCCAGCCCCTCGCCCTCCCGCGCCGCCGGCCGGTCCCGAGCGCGGGGATGCCCCCGCCCGCGCGACCCCCGCCATCGCCCCCGCCCACCTCGCGGGCATCATCGACTCGGCGATGGACGCCATCCTGACCGTCGACGACGAGCAACGCATCACCCTCTTCAACGCCGCCGCGGAACGCATGTTCGGCTGCCCCGCCCGCCAGGCGATCGGGCAGCCACTCGACGTCTTCATCCCCGCCTCGATGCGCGAAGCGCACCGGCACCATGTCCGCGCCTTCGGCCAGGAGGGCACCACGACCCGCGCCATGGGCCACCTCCGCCCGCTCAAGGCGGTGCGATCCAACGGCGAGGAGTTCCCCATCGAGGCGTCGATCTCGGTGGTCGAGGTCGACGGGCGCAAGCTCTTCACCGCGATCGTGCGCGACGTGACGGCGCGCATCGAGGCGGAGCGCGCCCTCCAGCAGGCCCAGGCCCGCTACCGCGCGATCTTCGACCACGCCGGCCTGGGCATCGTGATGACCAGCCTGGAGGGCGCGATCCTCGAGGCCAACCCCGCGATGGAGCGTATGCTCGGCTACGGGCCCGGCGATCTGCGCGGGAGGGAGTACCTGCGGCTCGTCCATCCCAAGAGCGTCGGCGAGACGCTGCGGCACATCGAGCAGCTCAAGGCCGGGGAGGTCGAGGAGTACGAGGTCGAGAAGCGATACCTCCGCAAGGACGGGTCGCGGCTGTGGGGACGGGTGATCGGGTCGAACATCCGCGACGCCGCGGGGCGGATCCAGTACTTCATCCGCACCATCGAGGACATCACCGACCGGAAGCGCCGGGCGGCGCTGCGCCGTCGGACCCGGCTGGCGCAGGCCGAGGGGTTGAGGAACCTCGCCACGCTCACGCCGCGGGAGCGGGAGGTGCTCTGGCTTGTCGTGGCGGGGAAGCCGACGAAGGGGATCGCGGCGGAGCTGGGGGCAAGCCCCAAGACCATCGAGGTGCACCGGGCGCGGGTGATGGTGAAGATGCGGGCCCACTCGATCGCGGAGCTGGTGCGGACGGCGCTCCCGCTGCGGGCCCCGGAGGCATGACCTCCGCGCGGCCTGCGCGCCGCGGCGTAGGTGAAAACCCTTACATGGAACCCCTCATATCGGGCCCGGGCCGCGCGCCTTAAGGTGATGCGCAGGTCGATGCATCGACCTGACCCGTCGAACCGGGACATCGGCCCGAAGCATCCAAAGGCAAGGCACCCGCCATGAAAACCGTCCGCACCAAGACCCGCCGCATCGACGCCCCCCTCGAGGGGCACGAACTGCTGCGGATCGCCGAGGGGATCGTCGCCCACAACCCGCTGGCCCTGTTCACCACCGTCGACGAAGACGAGGTCCCGCGGTCGCGCTGGATGGTCGCCATCCCCGCCGGGCACGGGCTCTGCGGGCTCTACGCCCTGACCGGGCGGCACTCCCGGAAGCTCAGGGACATCCGCGCGAATCCAGCGGTATGCTGGGTCTTCACCGGCCCGAAGCACGAAGATGTCGTGACGATCACCGGTTCCGCGGTCGCCCTGCCGACGCTCGACGCCGTCGAGGAGAGCTGGCGGCCGCTGATGGAGGCCACGCAGCAGTACGCGATGAACGCGCTGACCAACACGGCGGAGTCCAACTTCGTCGCGCTGCTCACCGCCACCCGCGGCATCGAGATCGTCAGCCCCCGCCTGGGGATCTACACCCCCCACCCGGTGCCCTTCTACCAGCCGGCGGCGGGCGGATGACCCGCGCGAGTCCCTTGGCAGGGGCCGCGCGCCGCACCGTTCCGCCGCGCACAAGCCCACCGCCCGCCACAGGAGACCGCCATGAAGTTCGAGCGACCCGAGACCGACAACCCCCGGAACATCTCCGAGGCCGAACTGGCCCGCATCGCCGACTCCGTCGTGAGGGAAAACCCCCTTGGCCTCTTCACCACCATCTCCGCCCACGGCGGACCCCGGGCCCGCTGGATGCTCGCCGCCGTCGGCGACCATGGCATCGGAAGGCTCTTCGCCCTCACCGACAGCCACGCCCGCAAACTGCAGGAGATCAGCGCCGACCCGCGCGTCTGCTGGGTCTTCACCAGCCCGAACCACCACGACGTCGTCACCCTCGTCGGCAAGGCCACCGTCCTGCCCACCCGCGAGTCCATGTACAACCGCGAGGTCGCCTGGGTCCCCCTCATGCACGCCACGCGCAGCTACGCCATGGCCTCGCTCACCGGCTCCGAGGAGACCACCTACGCCGCCATCGAGACCGTCATCGACCACATCGACCTGATCAGCCCGCGGTTGGGGATCTTCACCTCCCACGCCATCCCGATCCCGGCGTCCAAGACCTGACCCGCACGAACCCATGACGAGGGCGGAACCATGAAGCGCATCCTGGCCTGCATCGACTTCTCCCCCGTCACCGCGCCGGTGCTCGACGCCGCCGTCGAACTCGCGCAGGCGACCAAGGCGGGGCTGACGCTCATCCACGTCGTCGTCCCGCCCACCCCGGTGAGCTACGGCGAGTTCGCGCCCGCGATGCCCGTCCCGGACATGCTCCCGGAGATGCGCAAGGCCGCCATCGTCCAGATGCAGCGCGAGCAGGCCCGGCTGGAGTCCGAGTTCGGCATCAAAGTCGCCACCGTCGTGGTCGATGGCTCCCAGCCCTCCACTGCCGTCCTCGAGGAGGCCTCGCGCATCGAGCCCGACATGATCGTCGTAGGCTCGCACGGCCACGGATTGTTCGGCCGGCTGCTCCTGGGCAGCACCTGCAACCAGATCGTCCATCATTCCCGCTGGCCGGTCCTGGTCGTGCCCAGCGTCAAGGTCCGGGAGCTCAAGCCCTTCGGAGCCAAGCGTTTCGCCGCGAAGGTTTGATTCATCCGAGCCGCGACTTGAACGGAGAGGAGATCCTTGTGGTCCGCAGACCCCACAGGTCGCGGGGCCACGGCCGCGGCTCGCTTTTTGGCCACCCTTGCCGGGGCGCAAGCCCGCCCCGGATGAGTCCGAACCGGTCCCACGTCCTTCCACGGAGGTCACGCCATGGGATGCAAATGCGCCGTTCCCTGCGACGACAAGGTCAGGAAGCTCTCCGAACAGCTCGACCACCTGCTCCGCGACACGCACTTCACGGCCGTCAACATCGTCGGCCCGCGCGGCTGCGGAAAGACCTCGTTGATCGCCACGAGCCTGTCGATGCTCGGCCCGGGCGTGCGGGCCGGGGCGCTGATCTGCGGCGGAGTCGCCCGCCACGACGCCCAATGCCTCGTCTTCAGCGTGGACCGCGCCCATCAAGCCGGCCGTGTGGTGGAGATCCCCGAATCCCGCTCGCCCTGCACCGACCTCGGCCGGCTCCTCGCCGCGCTCCACGAACTCGACGTCCGCGGGCTCGACGTGCTCTTCACCGAGAACATCAGCCCCACGCTCGCCCCCTTCTGGTCCGTCATCCCGCGCGTCCTGCATGTCGCCATGTCGAGCCCCGACACCGACGAGCCCACGACGCGCATCCCCTTGGCCTCCCCCGCACGTTTCGACGCCGCGGTGCTGAACAAGACCGACCTCGCCCGCCGCGCCCCGGCGCCCGAGCCGCCGCCGGCCGACCGCCGCTTTGAGTGCTCGCTCCTGAACCACGCGGGGCTCGACCGCTGGGCCCGCTGGATCGGCGCGAACATCCCCCTGCCCGCCGACAAGGCGTCGGCCTGGTTTGGGTGAGCGCGGCGGGCAGGACGACGCCGAAGCCCCTCACGACGACCAAGCCTGATGCGCCGCGACGCTGGACCGGCAAAATCAAACCCGTCCGGGAGGCACGTCGACCTATTCAGCCTCTACGAGCGGGCCGACCTCAACGTCGCCGGCGCGAGCAACGCCGACCTCGACCGCGCCTCCAACCCCGCCAGCCGCACGCTCGAGGAGCGCTGGGCCTTGGTCGCCGAGGCGTGGAGGCCCACGGCGCTCGACTGCGAGAGGAGGCTCTCCCACGGCATCGAGCCCGGGGCGCCGTGAATGGGAAGAACCCCACGTCCTCAATGCGAGTGCCTTCAACCATGGCCTTGCATCACCGCGCCGCCGCCTCTGCCTTCAACGGCGAACCACGTTTGGTCCAGCCGTCCGGCCCGATCAGGTCGACCGGAATCGGCTTGAAACCCAGCGCCAGCGCCGGCGAATCGGGCGACAATCGGTAGTCGTCCTTGGCGGGGTCCACGAACTTGGGGTCGGCGATCTTCGAGTTCTTGTCGAACCCCGCCCCCAGCCAGCCCGCGAACGGACCGTTGGGCGTGTTCTTGGTGCCCAACGTCTTGAGGTCGCCCGCGGTGAGCCAGAACAGGTTGAAATCGCTTTCGGCGAATCGGCCCTGCTGGCCTTTTTTCCACGCCTGGAACAGATAGAACACCTCCGCCTCCGGCCGGGAGTAGGCGACGATGTTGCGGACGAAACGGTTCCCGCTCATCGGGTCGCGCTCGGGATGCAGGTGAATCTGCCGATCGCGGCCGTCCACCAGGATGTTGTTCTCGAAGACGTTGTCCTTGCCGCCGTGGACGCAGATGCCGCCGGTGGTGGTGCGGGCGACGATGTTGCCGTACACCGAGGTCCCACTGCTGCCGTCGTCGAGGTAGATGCCCCAACTGAAATGGGGCGTCTGGATCTTGCCCTCGTCGGTGGTGTCCATGCCAATGGTGTCGAGGATTCGGTTGTGGCGGAAGACGTTGCCGCTGGGCTGGCGTTCATAACCAAGGCTCTCGATCGCGCCGGTGTCGCTGGTCTCCATGTTGGCGTGGCTGATGTCGTTGAACTCCACCACGTTGCGATGGGCCAGGTTGTCCACGCCCTGGCTCTTGAGCGAGATGGCGTAGCGCGGCATGTCGGCGATGCGGTTGTGGGCGATGTAGTGGTCGCTGCCCGACGTGACGTAGACGCCCGCCACGTGTTTGTAGATCAAGCCCAGATGCTCCATCCGATTGGCCACCACCGAGCAATGGTGCGCCTGGTCCTGGGTGCCGCCCTGCATGACCACGCCGCCCATGCCCATGTGCTCGAGCTTGCATTCCGCCAGGACGCACTGCTCGGCACGATCGCCCAGCTTCATCGCGTAGCCGGCGCACCAACTGAACGCGCAGCCGCGGACCTCGACGTCCCTGGCGAACGACAGCCGGATGCAGGCATCATTGGGCGTGTAGTAATCCTCGTGCAGGTTGTGCGTCGTGTCGGTGAACTGGAAGCCCGTGAAGCGCACGTGCTCGACGAACTTGCCGGCGGCGCGGTCGCCCGCGCAGCGGATCAGGTGATCCAGCCGCGGCGCGACGACCGTCACGGACGCATCGCCGGCGAAGCTTGGATTGTCGGGGATGTAGAGCACCTCGCGCTTGGCCTTGTCGAGGAACCACTCACCGGGCGCGTCCAGCGCCTCGCGGACGTTCTCGATGAAGTAGCGATTGCCGGCGCGGGCATCCTGGCTGGCGCCCTTGCCGGCAAAGTCGATGCGGTGCTGCGCCGGGTCGATCTTGCCGATGGGCACAATCGCGTTGACCCAGCCCCAGGCGATGAAGATGTGCACCTCGGAGCCGGAGAGGTCCACGTAGGCGGGCACATCGTTGCCGCGGAACTTCATGAAGGTCGTCGGCTGCCCCATCGCCGGCGCGGGCGTGATGGCGTCGGCGAAGAGCCAGCCCCCGGCCAGCGGGTTCTTCGCGTCAAAATTGGGATGCCGAGCGCGGGTCGCCCAGCGCTCGCCCACCCGCAGCAGGCGAAAATCCAACTCGGCGGGAACCGGGGCCACCCATAGGTCGCCTTCGCGCCTCTTCCAGCCGGTGATCGGCACGCCGCCGCTCAGCGTCACCGTGCCGCCCGGCGCCGCGCGGTAGGTGGTCGGACCGGTCGCCGTGCCCGAGTCCTCGGGCTCCAGCACCAGGGGCTCCGTCATGCGGATGATGCCGGGCTTGACCACGACATCGATCGCACCGGCAGCGCCCTGCTTCCTCAAGCGGCGAACCGCGTCGCGCGCGGCGGCCAGTGTCGCCAGCGGCTGTTGTTCCGTGCCCGGCGCCTTGTCGTCGCCTGCCTGTGAAACAAACACGATGGTCTGCACGGAGTTGATCGGCGAGACCATCCTGCTGGGTTCGCTCGGGCTGGTGCCGGAGCCGGAGGAGGCCTCCGCGAGCTTGGTCGGGGCGGCCGGAGCGACCGCTGCGGAAACGTCGCCCTTGCCGCTGTCGGCAGAGGCTTCCTTGGGCTCGGAGGCTTCGGGTGGCGCGGTCGCCTTGGCCAGCACGACGGCCGCGGACGATTCCGTGGCGGCCTCCGGTGGCGCGCCCTTCGCGGACGCCTGCTTGGGATTCGACGACGGCGAGCCCACGAACCAGAATCCCAGTCCGCCCGCCCCCGCCAGAATGACCAGGGCCCCGCCGGCGATCAGCCCCAACAACGGGCGAGAGCGGGCCTTGGGTTTGTCGGCGCCTGACTGCCGCCCGGCCGGGATTGGACTCGGCGCCTTCGAGCCAGGGGTTGGCGACTTTGATTTTCGAGGACCGCTCGGGGCTTTCGGTCTTGCTGGGGGAGTCGTGCGTGCCGAAGGTTCCGGGAAGGATGCGGCTTGCAGCGCGGCCAGAGCCGACATCGGCGAATCGTCTTCCACGGGCGCCTTGGGCACCTGCGCCGCCGCTCCGCACTTCTTGCATCGGATCGACTTGCCCCCGTAGGTGGGTGATAACCGGTACTTCTGCCCACAGGCACATCGGAACTCGATCACAAGATTCCTCCTTCAACGAGCAGGCGAACCGAGTTTCAGGATCGGCTCCGTCCACCGACGTCAGACGTCGCGAAGACGGCTGGCCGCTGCTCGGAGACGCGAGCCGACACGCCCGCTTCAGCCCCGATTTCGAGAATACACCCAGCCGCAACCCATGTCGATGGATCAAATGTGTCGAGTGGCCTGGTGTGCGTCTACAGAGATGAGAGTCCGCGGGACATTCTAGCGACCGACATGGCGCTCCGCTCGTTGGCGATCTCGAAACTCTGGCCGCTCGCGCTGATGCGGCCTTGGACGCCATCCGCACCATTCCGGTCATCCGCGTCGTCTCCGGCCGCCTCAACACACGGAGCCGTGTCCATCGGCACGATGCGTGATTCAGCACGCCGCCTCGTTGGGCGCGGGGGATGTGGACAGGGGATTCCATCACTTTGGGAATGGCCCTAAAATCAGCCGCGCCCCGGGAGGCACGTCGACCTCGCCCCTCACCCCCTCCCCGGCCCCACCATGCCCACCGACCTCGCCCGGCTCATCCACGACCTGCGCATCCACAACACGCACGAGCACCAGATCAAGGAGGAGGCCTGGCTCAACAAACACGCCAACGACCCCGGCGTGGGCTCGCTCGGAGGCGGGCCGCGCGACGTGCTCGTCGACCTCTTCAGCCTCTACGAGCGGGCCGACCTCAACGTCGCCGGCGCGAGCAACTCCGACATCGACCGCGCCTTCAACCCCGCCACGGGCACGCTCGAGGAGCGCTGGGCCTTGGTCGCCGAGGCCTGGAAGCTCGCGCAGTTCACCGGCTACGGCGAGGCCGTGCGACTCCACGCCCGCGAGCTCTACGGCATCGACGAGATCACCCCCCGCGCCATGCGCGACGCCCAGCCCAAGCTCGACGCCTTCCGCAAGCCCGGGCAACGCCTCACCCTGCTGCGCGACGTCGCCCGCCTCGACCACATCCAGGTCGACGACTTCGTCTGGGCCTGCCTGCCCGACGCCTCGGGCCCGGACTTCTTCCTCTACGACCTCTCCGTCGTCGGCTTCGCCTCGGGCAACGTCGAGCCCGGGCCGCTCTTCGAGGCCACCGGCGTGCGCGTGCACGACATCGCCTCCCTGCGCGAGGCCCTCGCGGCCCTCTTCGCGAAATACGGCCCGATCGCCATCGCCGTGAAGAGCCAGCACGCCTACGGGCGCACGCTCGCCTGGAGCAAGCGGACCGACGCCCAGGCCCAGCGTGCCCTCTGGGCCGTGCTGCGCGACCCCAAGAGCGTCGACACCGAGACGCGCCTCTGCTTGGGCGACTGGTGCATCGACCGCGTGGCAGAACTTTGCGCAAAACACCGCCTGCCCTTCAAGATCCACACCGGCTACTACGCCGGCTCGGGCTACATGCAGACCTCGCGCATCCCCGCGGGCCACCTCTGCGACCTGCTCATCGCCCACCCCGGCACGAACTTCGTGCTGATGCACATCGCCTACCCGTACCACGCCGAGATGGCCGCGCTGGCGAAGCATTTCCCCAACGCCTTCGTCGACCTCTGCTGGGCCTGGTCGATCGACCCCTACTCCGTCATGGAGTTCGTCCGCCGGTTCATCCACAGCGTGCCGATCAACAAGCTCCTCGCCCACGGCGGCGACACCTTCTGGCCCACCCGCGGCGTGGCCTACGCGCAGCAGACCCGCCTCTGGCTCACCCGCACGCTGGAGCGGGAGGTGGCGGACGGCTACCTCGCCGAACCACAGGCGATGGCGATCGCGCGGCGGATTTTGCAGGGCAACCAGGAAGCCCTTTTCGACCTCGCGGGACGGCGCAAGGCGATCCACGCGGCGATGAAGCGGTAGCGCAGCGGGCTCAAGGGCTGGTGCCACATGTCATCGTACTCGTGACATGTGCCGGTCAACGAATGGCCACGAGTTCCTCGACAACCTCATCACGCCTCCACGGGAAACAGCGGTTCCTGCGATTCAGACGCCTTCGTCCGACATGGCTCTCACTGGCTCTCAACACACATGTCACGAGTACGATGACATGTGGCACCAGACAAACGCGCTCTTGCTCGCGCCGATCCGCGCTTGACCGGCCCCCTCCTTCCGGAACCTCCCCATGTCCGCCTCCCCCTTCCGCATCACCCGCGAGCCGCACATCATGGCCCCCGTGGGCGACGCGGTTTATGCCGGCGCGCTCTACGTCGGGCAACCCAATGGGCCCCGCCGCGCGGAGATGATCGAGTTCGTCCGCCACGAGGCCATGAAGTTCGTCGCCAACGGCGAATACCAGTGCTTCTCCTCGCGCCTCTACCGCCGACGCTCCAGCGACCACGGCAAGACCTGGGCGGAGGACCCCGCGGACCAGGTGCGCGAGGTCGGCGGGGCCGCGGGCGAGAGGCAGTACCCGCTCGCGTGTCTGCTGCACCCGACGCAGGACCTGCTCATCCAGTTCTTCAGCCTCAACCAAGTCGACGCCGACGAGCCGCTGATGGGCATCGGCAACCTCACGCAGCGGACCTACCGCACGTACTACCGGCTCTCGCGCGACCGCGGGCGGACGTGGGGCCCGCGGCTGCAGGTGGTCGACGAGCGCCCCGGCCACGACGCCGAGCGCTGGGCCCCGGGCGTCAGGCTCGGCCACACCGGCGCGACCGCGCAGGGGCAATACGTCTCGCTGCCCGACGGCACGATGATCGTCCCCTTCGACCTCTGCCACCCCAAGGCCCCGCCCCAGAACAAGACCGAGCGCGACAAGGAGGCCTACGCCACCACGCGCTACGCCCAGGCCCGCCTCACCCCCGACGGGCAGGCGCTCACCTGGCGCTTCGGCGAGGAGATCGCCGTCGAGTTCCCGCTCGCGGGGGGCGGGTGCTGCGAGGCGGCGACCGTCATGGCGGGCGGCTCGCGCGTCTACTGCACCCTGCGCTGCCAGGGCGACGAGGCCAGCGGGCTGCACGCCACGCGCTGGTCGACGGTCTCGGAGGACGGCGGGATGACCTGGGGCAAGATCCGCCCGCTCGCCTACGAGGACGGGAGCACGGTGCACACGCCTGCGTCGGTCCACCGGTTCATCCAGTCGAGCAGGACCGGGAAGACCTACCTTCTCGCGAACATCCTTCCTGCCCCCGTCTTCGCGCAGACGCCGCGCTACCCGCTGACGATCGCCGAGTTCGACACCGATCGGCTCTGCGTGAAGCGAGACAGCGTGCGCGTGATCCAGGACCGCCCGGCAGGCGCCCCCGTCGAAAGGCGCTACACCAACTTCGGCTGCCACGAGGACCGCGAGACGGGCGAACTGGTGCTGACCATGCCCGAGCAGCCCAAGTCGTTCGACTTCTCCGCGATGAAGAGGCCGGAGGAGTACACCTCGGACTGCCACCGCTGGCGGGTGACGCCCGTCTGACGCCGGTGTGACGCAGCGAGGCGGGAACCGCCGGGCGATTCGTGCGTATAACCCTGTGCGGCTCTGCACGTCTCCAGACCGACCCTCTCCACGCCGTTTTCCGCGCGACTTTCCGAGGAACCCCATGCTGGACCTGAACCCGCGGCGAATCGTGCGTTTGGCGGCATTGAGCGTGTTGTTGGCCGCCGGCTGCTCCTCGCCCCCCGCGGGCAAGCCCGTCTGCGCCCCCGCTCCGCCGGTCCCGCTGGCCGCGCTGGGCAAGCCGACGGCGAATGACGCCGCCGCGCCGGCAACGCCGACCACGCCAAGTTCGCCCGCGCCAGTCGTTTCACGCCCAAGCCGCGTCTTCATCCCCGACGACAAGCTCGCCCTCGCCACGCGCGGGCTGGTGAGCTGGTGGCCCTTCGCCGGCCACGCCTACGACCTCGCGGGGACCAACCACGGGGAACTCCAGTACGGAGCCTGCTACACCCACGCGCCCGGGGGC
Source organism: Planctomycetota bacterium (assembly GCA_026386955.1). Taxonomy (GTDB): domain Bacteria; phylum Planctomycetota; class Phycisphaerae; order Phycisphaerales; family Phycisphaeraceae; genus JAPLMQ01. The sequence goes on along the minus strand of JAPLMQ010000296.1, from coordinate 28,338 downwards.
GACTGCCTCTCCTGCGACCACCTCCACGCGCACGTCAACGTCGGCAACAGCCCGACGCTCAACCCCCCGGCCTACACCTTCGCCGCGTGGATCAAGTCCGGCATCGCCACGCCCTCCTCCGAGGCGATCCTCAGCAACCACCACCACGGCGTTTCGATGCCCTCGGTCAACTTCTGCGCGGGCCAGGCGCTGGTCTGCGCCGGCCCCCAAGGCGGGCGCACCGCCCAGATGGGTTGGCACACGCCCCAGGGCTGGACGCACCTCGCCCTGGTGGGCGACGCGAAGAAAGTGCGGATCTACGTCAACGGCGACCTCGCCGGCGAGATGGACTCGCCCGGCACGCCGTGGGCCAACCCCGAGCCGTTCACCATCGGCGCCTCGCCCTCGAGCCTCCTTCCGCCGACGATGGCGAGCTACAAGGGGCACATCGCCGACGTGATGGTCTTCGCCCGCACGTTGCCGCCCGAGGAGGTTGCGACGCTCGCGCAGGCGCGGAACCCGGGCGCAGCGCCCGTGGCCATCGCCGACGGAGCCGCCCGCGCCGCCGAGCCGGTGACCGACGCCGAGTTCGACGCGCTCTGGGCCGACCTCACGGGCGCGAGCGCCCCGCGGGCCTACGCGGCGGTGACCCGGCTCGCCCGGGCGGGCGACGGCGTGGTCCCGTGTCTCGTCGCGCACCTGGCCCTGCCCGCCAAAGGGCTCGACGACGTGAAGACGCTCATTGCCCAGCTCGACGACGACCGCTGGGAGATTCGCGAGGCCGCGAGCCGGGCCTTGGCGGTCCAGGGCGACGACGTGCGGATCGAGCTGCGGAAAAGGCTGGAGGGGAAGACCACGCCCGAGGCCCGCGCGCGGATGGAGGCGATCCTCTCAGCCGCTCCGCCCACCCGCGCCGACCGGCTGGCCGAGGGGGATGCCCGCTCGCTCCGCGCGGTGCTGGCCCTGCAGCGCCTGGGCACGCCCGCGGCGACGGCGGCCCTGCGCGAGATCGCGGCCGACATGAGCCGCGGCCCCGATCGCCTGGCGGCGGAGGCGGGGTTGAAGGGCGGGAAGGCGCCGTAGCTCGCGCGTCTGCAGCCGGCTTCGCCGCCTACTTCCCGTCCTTCTTCGCCATCACCACCGTCGACCACGGCGACCATTCCTTCTCCGACGCCTTCTCGGCCTTGCATGTCTCGGCGGAGCCGTCGGTGACGGGCATCTTCATGACGTCGGGGTCGGACAGATTCACGGAGCCCTCGGACTCGCGCAGCGCGAGCAGCAGGTTCCCGTCCTTGAGCTTGAGCCGGGCGAGGCACTTGCTCATGTCGCCCGGGTCGTGGCGGTCCTCATGCCGCCAGGCCTTGCCGCAGACCCAATCGCCGTGCTGGTGAAGGGCGAAGAAGAGCAGTTCCCCCTCGATCGTGTGCCCCATCGCATTCATCGGCACCAGCCCGACATTGCCCTGCAGGACCAAGTCGGGGAAGAGCGGGGATTGCATCTTCTTCATGATTTCGCGGGTCTTGTCGATCTCGGCCTGCTTCCTCCCCTCCGACAGCCACAGCGCGATTGTCTTCTCCTCGTCGACGACCCAATGCCCTTGGAATGGATCAAGGATCGGCACGTTGGCGACGCCCGCTTCGGTGGGCGAGGAGGCGACCTGGCTTGAGGAACCCGCCCCCGACGCGGAGGGGGCCGCGCGGTCGCAGCCCGAAAGCGCGACGAGCGCCAACCCCAGACCGATCGCGGCCAGGGACATCGTGACACTTCGCGTCAGCATGTGGACCTCCGGAACGGGAATCAAAACATTGAGAAAGGGATCACCACCGGCCGAGGATTCTACCGGCCGCCGCGCATGCTTGCCCGTCGTGGTTTCGTGCTAGACCAGCGGCTTCCGGGGCGGCTTCGCGCGCTCGCCCTCGACCATCCGAAGGTGAATGCGTCGGTCGCCTTGGTCCTCAAACCGGGTATACAGCGTGTATGGCGAGCCATTGATCATCAAGTCGGCCACGCCTTCCCGAGGCTCACGGCAAGGAACAGGATCAAGACCTGACATCCTCTTGATGCGGCTGCAAACGCTGGAAAACGAGGGTGTTTCGGATTCGGAATCGTTCTTGGATGCAATCCATTCAGACTCCAAAAGCACAGCCTCGAATTGGCGACCTTCGATCATGCCGAGGATCAGCGCGTTGAAATATTTCTTCTCCGGGCAATCCTCCGCGGCCTTGATCAACCTCTCCATATCAATTTCAGCGCCGCCAAACGGGCTCAGCCTTTCAAAGACTCTACGGAGGAACGGCCACATAGTTTTCCCTTGGACAGCATCCAAAGCGGCCTGAACCCAGCGCCCCTCGCCGAAGCAGCCGCACGGGTCCGTCGCGACCCTAGACCAGCGGCTTCCGCGGCGGAATGGCCCGCGCCCCCTCGACGATCCTGAGATGCAGCCGACGCTCGCCCGCGTCCTCGAAGCGCACGTTGATCGTGTAGGGCTTGCCGTTGATGAGCAGGTCGATCACGCCGTCCTGGGGCTTGACGTAGAAGACCGGGTCGAGGTTGGCCATCACCTTCAGGCGGTTCGACACGCTCCAGAAGGAGGGCGGCTCGAACCGCGCGTCATGGTACGGCGGGAGTTCGCGGACTTCGGTGAGCGTCGCCTCAAGCCGATTCCGCTTGACCATGTCCATGAGCAGGACGTTCACGTAGGGCTTCACCGGGGCGAGCTCGCTGGACTCGTCGGTGTTTTCGAGCGCGACACCCGCCTGCCCGCCCGATGCATCGGGATCGCCGACTGGCTTTCGGCTGAAAGGCCACATGTTTTTCCTTTCGATGGGGCGGGAGAGATGGGAAACATGGCGGGACAACTCCATTGTATCGCACGGGCGCAAATCCCCGCGTGTTCCCCGTTCCGCATGCACCCGCCCGCGTCTATGATTGGCCCCATGTCCGACGCCCCCGCCCCACATCAACCCGAGCCCGTCATCCGCGTGCGCGACCTCGTCAAGCGCTTCGACGGGCGGGCCGTGCTCGACGGCGTGACGCTCGACGTCTTCGCGGGCGAGACGCTGGTCATCATGGGCGGGTCGGGCTGCGGGAAGAGCACGCTGCTGCGGATGATGATCGGCTCGTTCCAGCCCGACGAAGGCAGCATCGAGATCCTCGGGCAGGACACCACCAAGCTCGACGAGGAGGGGCTCAACGCCGTCCGCAAGCGGTTCGGGATCCTCTTCCAGTCCGGGGCCCTCTTCAACTCGATGACGCTGCGCGAGAACGTCGCGCTGCCCATCGAGGAGCACACTGGGCTCGACCCGCACACCATCGACATCATCGTGAAGATCAAGCTCGAGCTGGTCGGGCTGCGCGAGCACGCCGACAAATACCCCGCGCAGATCTCGGGCGGCATGAAGAAGCGGGCCGGGCTCGCGCGGGCCCTGGCGCTCGACCCGCAGATCCTCTTCTACGACGAGCCCTCCGCGGGGCTCGACCCGGTGACCTCCGCGGAGATCGACCAGCTCATCATCAACCTCTCGCGCCAGCTGGGCGTCACCAGCGTGGTGGTGACGCACGAGATGGACTCGGCCTTCCGAATCGCCGACCGCATGGCGATGCTCGACAAGGGGCGGACGCTGCTGATCGCGCCTCGCTCGGAGTTCGAGCACCTGCGCGACGCCCCGACGCCCGACGACCTCAACGCGGCCTTGATCCGGCAGTTCCTCCGCGGCGACGCGGAGGGGCCGATCACCGCCAGGCGGCAGTCGACGGTCTACGCCGAGGATTTGCTGGAGGAGCCGGCGGCTCGAAGAGCGCCGACGCCCTCGGTCCGCGCGACGCGGTGAGAGGCGCGCCGCCGCGTTCGTCTTGTTAGCCGGAAGCGCAAGCGACGGGACGGGGGTCGCCCATATCACCGCAGCGCCAGAGTCCGCGGCCCGCCCGCAATCCTTCGGGGCAATTGGCATTCGATTGACGTCCGCACGTTTGCCGCATGCCTCGGCTGAGATGTTGTTTAGTTGTCCCCCGTCCCGTCGCTTGCGCGTCCGGCTAACAAGATCGTCCGTCCGCATGTCCCCATCCCCGCGACGCGGTATGCTGCCCCACATCCCATGGCCCGTGAACGCGACAACTTCAAGGCAGGCCTCTTCGTCTTCGCCGGCTTCGCCGTCGCGCTGCTGGTCGTCTTCCTCCTGGCCGACCTCCCCGCGCTCTTCGAGCGGCAGCAGACCCTCAAAGTCTCCTTCGCCCTCGCCGACGGCCTGCGCGGCCTCCGCCCCGGCGGGATCGTCACCCTCGGCGACCAACCCGTCGGCAAGGTCGTGAAGGTCGAGGACATCTACGACTCCGGAGGGGCCATCATGGGCAGCGCCGCGACACGGCCCTCCGGCGAGCCGCGCGTCGTCGGCAAGCTCGTCGTCGCCCGCCTCCCCGCCCGCGTCCGCATCCACACCGACGCCCAGGTCGAGCTCTCCATCCCGCCCCTGGGCGGCTCGGGCACCCGGCTGAACATCCGCAGCGTCGGCGAGGGCGACTTCTACAACCCCGACGCCGCCGCGCCCGACGACCGCATCCGCGCCCTGGGCGGCGGGAGCGCCCTGACGCGCGACCTCGCCCGCGACCTGGGCGTCGAGGACGAGCAGCGCCAACAACTCCGCGACATCATCGGCAACGTCCGCGCCGTCTCGCAGCAGGCCAAGGCCGACCTGCCCGAGCTGGCCCAGTCGGCCAAGAAGATCCTCGCCCGCGCCGAGCCGATGCTCGACGAGCTGCAAGCCTCGCTGACGGACCTGAAGCAGACGCTCGCCGACGCCAAGGCCGTGGTCGCCGACGCCCGCAAGCGCAGCCCCGCCTGGCTGGACCATGTCGACCACATCACCGCGTCGGCCGACGAGTCGCTGGGCACGGTCCGCCAGCTCGTGAAGGAGAAGGAGCCCGCGGTCCGGCAGACGATCGACAACGTGCACCAGATCTCGCAGACCGCGCGGGAGAAGACGCTCGCGCAGGTGACCGAGGCGCTCGACCGCGCCAACGCGGCCCTGGAGAGCCTGCACAAGACCGGCGAGGCGGCTCGCGGCATCGTGGTCGGCCAGCGCCCCGTGCTCGAGCGGGCGATCGCCAACGCCCAACTCACGACCGACCAGCTCAAGCTCGCGGCCATCGAGATCCGCCGGTCGCCCTGGCGGCTGCTCTACCGCCCGGACAAGCAGGAGCTGCACTCCGACAACCTCTACGACGCCGCCCGCTCCTTCGCCCTCGCGGCGGGGACGCTCGACGCCGCGAGCAAGAGCCTGCAGGCGGTGGCCGCGCAGCAGCCTCAAGACCGCCAGCAGATCGGGCCGATGCTGGATCATCTCGAATCGCTCTTCAAGCGGTTCGAGGAGACCGAGGCGGCGTTCTGGAAGGCGTTGAAGGACCGGCCCATCTCGGCCGAGGCCAAGTCGATCGACGCCAAGCCGTGAGGTCGGCGTGAACGGCTTTCCGAGGCCCAGCCCGGAATCCGGTTGACAGCGCCTCGGCCTGAGCGCAAAATGAGTCCGTCGAACACGTTGAGATGAAAGGATCGCCCATGTCCGGTGCAAACATGATCAGATGCGTCGCGATGGTGGTTCTGGCCTCCGCCGGCCTGCTGTCGCTCGGCGGGTGCAGCGACCGCATCACCGCGGAAGGCGTGCGCTGGAACATGAGCCCCGAGTTGCAGGGCATGGCCAATACGCCCGACCAGCGGAAGAACACGCAGGCCCGCTCGATGGACACCACCATGCGCCAGTTCAACGACGACATGGACATGGTGCTCATGATCAACAAGCCCAGCCACCTGACGATCTATCCCGTTCCTTAAGTCTGGGTCGGTTTGTCACTCGCTCCCACACCCGCCATCCAGGCGGGTTTTTTATGCGCCGGTCAGGCTGCCCAAGCCCCCTGCTGGCCTTGATTTAGGGTCATCGCGAGCGACCGCGTGAACGTTTGGCGAAGAACCGCCCTTACCCGACCGATTAGAGGGTATTTCACGCGAATCCCGGGCGATTGGGTCCGCATTTCTCAAGCGGCGCCGCTTCCGAGCCGATGCTATCCAAGTCAGGGGGAGCCGCAGGATACTTGGCTCAAGCTTTGGGTTTGTCCCCGGCCACGTCGCCGGATCGGACCTGGGCAAAGGAAGTACCATGGACTCGTCGGGACCTCAGCAGTTGTTGGCGGAGTTGGCGAAGCTCGAAAGCCTGCGCAACCCACAATCAGAGCAAAAACTTCGCGCCTATCGCCGGTTCGTCCTCCGGGGCGACGCCGAGCTTTCGGACATGGAGCGTGGCCCGTCCAATTCCGGGCCGATCCAGGTCCTGCTGCGCGACATCGGCCGCGGGGGCGTGGGCTTCATCTGCCCGCAACCCCTGGAGCTGAACTCCACCTGGCGCATCGCCTTTCTGCACCGCGGCTACGCGGTGGGCCACCAGGGCATCGTCATCCGCCATTGCCGTGAGGTGCAGGCCGGGGTCTACCTCATCGGCACGCAGTTCTGCATCGAGACCGGGATGATGTGCCTGCTGGGCATCGACCCCGCCGCGATCCGCGACGGCGACAAGCCCGCGAAGAGCAACGAGCCGGCCCTCTACCTCGCCCCGGGCGAGGTGGCGTGAGCGTTCGGAAGGCGCGCCGCGGACATTCAACCAAACACAAAGCCCAGGCACTGCGTGCCTGGGTTTTTTCTTTGGGTGGCGCGGTGCGGCTGCGCGCCGAATCCCTGTTGAAACGCCTTTGTCTGATCAGAGACGGGGACTGTGTCCCCGAAGATGGAGCGAGGCGGTACCCCGCCCGCGCGAAGTGCCAGCGTTGTTGACGTCATCAAGAACGGACGACGCGTTCGGAAAGATGTTCCTCGCGCAGGCCTCGCGTGAAATCCGACGGTTCATGACGGCCGGCGATCCGCGCGGGCGGAGTGCCGCCTCGCCCGGTCTTCGGACACACAGTGTCCGTCTCGGATCAGGCTGCGCCTGATGGGAGATGGGGCTGGGCACGAGGCCCCACCGCGATCCGGATCAAAGGTAATCCTGCAGCGCCCGGACGCCCCACGGCCCGGCCCGCAGGGCGGCGATCGCCTGCGCCGCCGCCGCCGCGCCCGTCGTGGTGGTGATCATCGGGATGTTGAACCGCACCGCGGTCGAGCGCAGGCGCCCCTCGTCGCTCTTGATCCCCTTGCGCGTGGGCGTGTTGATGATCAGCGCCAGCTCGCGGTTCTTGATCAGGTCGATCGCGTTGGGGCGACCCTCGCTGATCTTGTCGACGCGCTGGGTCTTGACGCCTTCCTTGAGCAGGTAGTCGTACGTCCCGCCGGTGGTGATGAGCGTGAAGCCCAGGGCGAGCAGCTTGCGGGCGGTGTCGAGGATGTGGACCTTGTCGGAGTCGCGCACGGAGAGGAAGACCTTGCCCGAGGTGGGCAGGTTGGTGCCCGCGGCGATCTGCGACTTGGCGAAGGCGATGGGGAAGCCGGGGTCGATGCCCATGACCTCGCCGGTGGAGCGCATCTCCGGGCCGAGGATCACGTCGACGCCGGGGAACTTGCTGAAGGGGAAGACCGACTCCTTGACGGAGGTGTGGGTGGGGACGACCTCGTGGCTGATGCCCAGGTCGGCGAGTTGGTGCCCCGCCATCACCTTCGCGGCGATGCGGGCCCAGGGGACGCCGGTGGCCTTGCTGACGAAGGGGACGGTGCGCGAGGCGCGGGGGTTGACCTCCAGGACGTAGATCTCGTAGCCGCGGCCGGTGGCGGGGTCGGGCCGGCGGAGGGCGTACTGGATGTTCATCAAGCCGCGGACCTTGAGGGCCTCGGCGAGCTTGCGCGAGTTGGTCTTCAGCCGGTCGACGACCTCGGCGGGAAGCGAGTAGGGCGGGATCGCGCAGGCGCTGTCGCCCGAGTGGATGCCCGCCTCCTCGATGTGCTCCATCACGCCGCAGACCAGCGCGATCGAGGCCGAGCGCCCGTTGGGGGGCGTGGGCGCGCCCAGCGGCGGGGCGCCGAAGTCGGCGATCACGTCGACGTCGCACTCGATCGCCTCAGAGAGGAACTTGTCGACCAGGATCGGCTGGTCGGGCACGTCGCTCGCGCCCAGCGCGATCGCCATGTAGTGCCGGAGCTGGTCGTCGTCGAACACGGTCTCCATCGCCCGCCCGCCGAGCACGAAGCTGGGGCGGACCAGCACCGGGTACCCGATGCGCTTGGCGACGGCGAGGGCCTGGTCGGCGTTGTGGGCGATGCCGTTCGCGGGCTGCTTGATGTCGAGCTTCACGAGCAGCTCGGCGAAGCGCTTGCGGTCCTCCGCCAAGTCGATCGAGTCGACGCTGGTGCCGATGATCGGCACGCCCGCGAGCTCCAGCCCGTGGGCGAGGTTGAGCGGCGTCTGCCCGCCGAACTGCACGATCACGCCCAGCAGGTGGCCGGGCTTGGAGAGGTCGCCCCCGTTGAGGCGCTCGCAGATGTTGAGCACGTCCTCGAGCGTCAGGGGCTCGAAGAAGAGCAGGTCGGAGGTGTCGTAGTCGGTCGAGACGGTCTCGGGGTTGGAGTTGACCATCACCGACTCGATGCCCAGCTCGTCCGCGGCGTAGGCGGCCTGGACGCAGCAGTAGTCGAACTCGATGCCCTGCCCGATGCGGTTCGGACCGCCGCCGAGGATCACGATCTTCTTCTTGGTGGTGACGCGGATCTCGTCCGCGGTGCGGGGCGTGAACGTGCCCGAGGCGTCGGCGGCGGTGTAGGGGGCCTCGTAGGTCGAGTAGTAGTAGGGCGTCGCCGCCTCGAACTCCGCGGCGCAGGTGTCGACCAGCTTGTAGACCGGGTTGATGCCCAGCCGCTGGCGGTGCTTGCGCACGCGCAGGATGTTCTCGGCCTTGATCGCGCCCAGGTAGAGGTTCGCGAGCTGGGCGTCGGAGTAGCCGAGTTGCTTGGCCTGGAAGAGCGTCTCGCGCGGGAGGTCCTCGAGCTTGGTGTGGGCGACCAGGACGTCCTCGAAGTCGATGAGCTGCTTGATCTGGTCGAGGAACCACGGGTCGATCTTGGTCAGCTCGTGGACCTGCGGAATCGTCCAGCCCATCTTGAAGGCGTAGCGGACGTAGTACAGCCGGCCTTGCGAGGGGACGGAGAGCTTGCGGCGGAGGCGGTCCTCCTTGATCGGCCACTGCACGGGCGAGCCGTCGGGCGTCTTGGTCCCGCGCCGCCCTGCCAGCCACTTGTCCATCGCGTCGAGCCCCAGCCCGAAGCGCTTGACCTCCATCGAGCGGATGCCCTTCTGCAGGCTCTCCTTGAACGTGCGCCCGATGCTCATCCCCTCGCCCACGCTCTTCATCTGCGTGGTGAGCGTCTCGTCGGCCTCGGGGAACTTCTCGAAGGTCCAGCGGGGGATCTTGGTCACGACGTAGTCGATCGTCGGCTCGAAGCAGGCGACCGTCTTGCGGGTGATGTCGTTGGGCAGCTCCCAGAGCGTGTAGCCCACGGCCAGCTTCGCGGCGATCTTCGCGATGGGGAAGCCCGTCGCCTTCGAGGCCAGCGCGGACGACCGGCTCACGCGCGGGTTCATCTAGATGCAGACCATGTCGCCGTCGGCGGGGTTGATGCCGAACTGGATGTTCGACCCGCCGGTCTCCACGCCGATGGCGCGGATGATCGCCAGCGCCGCGTCGCGCATCCGCTGGTACTCGCGGTCGCTGAGGGTCTGCGCGGGGGCGACGGTGATCGAGTCGCCCGTGTGGACGCCCATGGGGTCGAAGTTCTCGATCGAGCAGACGATCACGACGTTGTCGTCGCGGTCGCGCATCACCTCCAGCTCATACTCCTTCCAGCCCAGCACCGACTGGTCGATCTGGATCTGGTGGGTCATCGAGGCGTCGATCCCGCGGCGGGCGATGTCCTCGAACTCCTCGATGTTGTAGGCGATCCCGCCCCCCGTCCCGCCCAGCGTGAAGGCGGGGCGGATGATCGCGGGCAGCCCGACCTCCTCGAGGACCGCGCGGGCCTCCTCGATGGTGTTGGCGATCCCCGCCTTGGGCATCTTGATGCCGATGCCCTCGACGATCTCCTTGAAGATCTTGCGGTCCTCGGCCCGGTAGATGACCTCGCGGTTCGCCCCGATCATCTCCACGCCGTACTTCGCGAGGATGCCGTCGTCGTGCATCTTGCAGGCGCAGTTCAGCGCGGTCTGCCCGCCCAGCGTGGGCAGCAGCGCGTCGATGTGGTAGCGCCCGCCCCGCTCCTTCTCGATGATCTTCGCGACCGTCTCGGGGTTGATCGGCTCGATGTAGGTCCGGTCGGCCGTCTCCGGGTCGGTCATGATCGTCGCGGGATTCGAGTTGATCAGGACGACCTGATACCCCTCCTCGCGCAGGGCCTTGCAGGCCTGCGTGCCCGAATAGTCGAACTCGCAGCCCTGTCCGATGACAATCGGGCCTGAGCCGATGATGAGGATCGTCTTGATGTCCGTGCGTTTGGGCATGTCGTTGAGTCGGTGTGGGAATTGGGCAGGGGCAAACGGGGCGAATGTTAGCGGAAACGCGCGGGAAATCCAATGACGCCTCCAAGGGCCTCGTTCGACGCCCGCCCGAGCACTGGCGACGCCCCGCCACCAAGCCCTACAATCGCCCACGCATGCCAATCGAACGGGTTTTTCTGGGATGGGACGGCCCGTGCCTGCCGCGGGCCGCTCGCTGGCTCGCCGAGACCTTCGGCTCATCCGACGGCCCGCCCGACGGTTCCCTCGCTGACGTCTTCCCTGAAGTAGACCTCTCCCGCGTCATCCTCGTCACCCCCGGGCGACGCTCCGGCCGCCGCCTCCTCGAACTCCTCGTCGAGGCCGCGGACGATCGGCTGCTCTCGCCTCCCCAGCACGCCACCCCGGGCGATCTCTTCGACCTGCTCTGCCCGCCGGAGCTTTCACCCACTCCCAGCGCCCGCCCCGCCGACGAACTCCGCTGCCTCCTCGCCCGCGTGGCCAGCCTCCGCGCCGCCGACGACGCCACCCTCCGCCTCATCGTCCCCGTCCCCCCGCCCGCCGGCGACCTCCGCCCCTGGCTGAGCCTCGCCAACGACCTCCACCGGCTGCACGACGCCCTCGCCGCCGAGGCGGTCACCCACCGCGACGTCCTGAAGCGCTGCGGGGGCGCCTTCGAGTTCGACGACAGCGAACGCTGGGAGGCGCTGGCCGCGCTGCAGGCCGACTATCAATCCGCCCTCGCCCGCCAAGGCCTCGTCGATCCGCAGGCCGCCCGCATCGACCTCCTCCGCGCGCTCGAAGCGGGCAGCGCCTCCGTCGCCTCGCGCCTCGACGCCGGCGTTGCCATCTAGCCAACGCCCGCCCCCGCCCCCGACCAAATCACCCTCGGCCTGGGCGACGAAGCCCTCGCCCCGCTCGTCGAGCGCACCTTCGAGCTCGCCGGCCTCCCCGCCCGCGCCGCCGCCGGCCGCCCCGTCTCGCTCTCGCGCCCCGCCCTCTTCCTCGATGCCTGGGCCCGCTTCCTCGACCGCCGGCGGTTCGACGACTTCGCCGCCCTCCTCCGCCATCCCGACGTCGAATCCTTCCTCCTCCACGCCCTGGGCCCGGGCGTGCGCGACTCCGTCACCGGCTGGCTCACGCTTCTCGACAAATACCTCACCGAATACGTCCAGCGCCGCGTCTCGCGCCACCTCATCGGCCCCCCGCACATCACCGGCCCGCTCAAGGCCGTGGTCGAGGCCATCGACACGCTCCTCCCCCCCGAACTCGCCGGCGCGCCGATGCAGGCCAAGAAACGCCGCCTCTCCGAGTGGAGCGCGCCGATCGCCGACGCCCTCACCAAGCTCTACGCCCGCCGCCCGCTCGACCGCCACCACCCCGACGACGCCCCGCTCGTGTACGCCCTCCGCGCCCTGGGCCAAGCCCTGCGAGAACAGGCCCAACTCGACAACGTCGGCGCAAACGCCGCCACAACCGCCGCCGCAAACGCGGACCCCTCCAACCTCGCCCTCTCCCTCTCCGACGCCATCGCCCTCACCCTCTCGCGCGTGCGCGACCTCGCCCCCCCGCCCCCCGAGCCCGCCTCCGCCGCCGTCGAGATCCTCGGCTGGCTCGAGCTCCAACTCGACGACGCGCCCCACCTCATCGTCACCGGCGTCAACGAAGGCATGATCCCCGAGAGCGTCAACCACGACGCCTTCCTCCCCGACAGCCTCCGCCGCGACCTGGGCCTGCTCGACAACCGCCGCCGCCACGCCCGCGACCTCATGGCCCTCACCGCCATCCTCCACTCACGCCCCCACGTCCGCCTCGTCGCCGGCCGCCGCTCCGCCGACGACGATCCGCTCACCCCCAGCCGGCTCCTCCTCGCCTGCGCGGGCGACGAACTCGCTCGCCGGATCGGGCGCTTCTACGACCATTCCGAGGAGCCGGCCCCGCCCCCGCCGCTGCTCCCCACCGGCAAGCGCTCGCGCCTCGTCATCCCCCCGCCCGTCGCACCCCTCGCCGCCATCGAGGAGCTCAACGTCACCGCCTTCCGCGACTACCTCGCCTGCCCCTACCGCTTCTACCTCAAGCACGTCTGCAAGCTCGATACGCTCGACGACCGCGCCGTCGAGCTCTCCGCCCCCGCCTTCGGCAACCTCGCCCACAAGGTCCTCGAGAACTTCGGCCAAGGCCCGCTCGCAACCTCTGACAACCCCGCCGACATCGCCGACTTCCTCAACGAAGAGCTCGACCGCGCCTGCCGGCTCACCTACGGCCAACAGCCCACCGTCGCCATCACCCTCCAGCGCGAACAGCTCCGCCAACGCCTCGCTGCCTTCGCCCGCTGGCAGGCCCAGGAGACCCGCGACGGCTGGTCCATCGCCATCCAGACCGAGAAGCGCTTCGCCGCCCCCTTCCCCGTCGACGGCCAGCCCTTCCGCATCGTCGGGCGCATCGACCGCATCGACCGCCACCCCGAGAAGGGCCTGCGCATCCTCGACTACAAGACCGGCGACAAAGGCGAATTCCCCGAGAAAACCCATCGCTTCAAGGGCGAATGGGTCGACTTGCAGCTCCCGCTCTACCGCCTGCTCGCCCGCGCCGCGGGGCTCGAGGGGGCCTGCGCGCTGGGCTACGTCCTGCTTCCCAAGAAGCTCGCCGAGACCGGGCTCGCCGCCGCGGAGTGGAGCGAGGAGGAACTCGCCCACGCCGAGGAGGAGGCCCGCCGGATCGTCCGCGCGATCCGCCAAAGCATCTTCTGGCCACCCACCGAGCCGCCGAAGTTCGACGACGGGCTGGGCTCGATCTGCATGGACCTGAGCCTCGACCGCGCCCGCGTCATCCGCGCGGGCGGGAGCGGCGGCGAAGGGAGCGCCGGCACATGAGCCGCGACGACGCCCATCCCCTCGCCCACCAAGTCCTCCGCGCCTCGGCCGGGAGCGGCAAGACCTATCGCCTCGCCACGCGCTACCTCGCCCTCCTGCACACGGGGCAGGCCCCGCGCACGATCCTCGCCACCACCTTCACCCGCAAGGCCGCGGGCGAGATCCTCGGGCGCGTCCTGGTCCGCCTGGGCCGGGCCGCGATCGACCCGCGCGAGGCCGCCGCCCTCGCCAAGGACCTGGGCGACGACCGCCTCTCCCGCGCCGACTGCCAGCAGCTTCTCGCGACGCTCTGCGCATCGCTCCACCGCGTCTCGATCTCCACGCTCGACAGCTTCTTCGCCCGCCTCGCCAACTCCTTCCGCTACGAGCTGGAGATCCCCGCGGTCGCCGCCATGTCCTCGATGGACGACCCGCGCGTCGTCGAGCTCCGCGCCGCCGCCATCGAGGCCCTCCTCGCCGACGACGAGCCCGCCGTCCTGCTCGACCTCCTCCGCAGGCTGCACCACGACTCCGCCCAATCCTCCGTCACCCGCGCGATCGACCAGATCGTCTCCAAGCTCCACGACGTCTACCGCGGCGCGCCCGAACCCGCGGCGTGGAACCGCGTCCCCATGCCCGCCGGCGCGCTCGCCGACGCGGATCTTCAGCTCGCGATCCAGGCCCTCTCCGCCGTCGGGCAGAACCCCAAGCTCGGCAAGGGCATCCGCAACGCGATCGAAAAAAGCCACGCCGCAGCCTGCTTCAACGACTGGGACAACTTCCTCGGAAAAGGCCCCGCGAAGAACATCCTCGAGGGCAATCCGAAGTACGGCCCGGCGCCGATGCCCGACGACGTCATCGCCGCCTACACCCCGCTCATCATCCACGCCCGCGCCCGCATCGTCGGGCGCTACGTCGACCTCAACGCCGCCACCTTCGACCTCATGCAGCGGTACGACCTCCACTTCTCCCGCCTCCGCGCCGCCGCGGGCGTCCTCCTCTTCTCCGACCTCCCCCACCGCCTCGCCCGCCATCTCTCCGGCGAGGACCTCAGCGACGAGGACCTCCAGGAGATCTACTACCGCCTCGACGGACGCGTCGGCCACATGCTCCTCGACGAGTTCCAGGACACCAGCCCCGAGCAGTGGCGCGTCCTGCTCCCCCTCGCCCGCGAGATCACCGCCTACGGCGACGGCGAGCGCACCTTCTTCTGCGTCGGCGACGTCAAGCAGGCGATCTACGGCTGGCGCGGCGGCTCGGCCGAGCTCTTCGACCAACTCGACGACGACCTCCAGCTCCCGCCCGACGCGACCTCCTCGATGGACGTCAGCTTCCGCTCCTCGCAGGTCGTGCTCGACGCAGTCAACGCCGTCTTCGCCGGCGACGCGATGGCCCACATCCTCGAAGGCCTCGCCGACGGGGTCGCCGCCTGGCAGAAGGGCTTCAACACGCACACCGCGGCCCGCGAGCTGCCCGGCTACGTCGAGCTGCAGGCCACCGCAGAGCCGGCGGGTGGCGAAGACGACGGCCCGTCCGAGACTTCAGATGAGGAATCGGGCGGCGATGGCAGCGGTGAAGAAGGCGCGCCGATCACAACCCGCGACGCGGCCCACCTCGACTTCGTCGCCCAGCGCGTCGCCCAGATCGTCCAACAAAACCCCGGGCGCGGCGTGGGCATCCTCACCGCGCGGAACGACACCGCTCGCCACCTGCTTGACCGCCTCCGCGCCCACGGCGTCGAGGCCAGCGGCGAGTCGGGCATCACCGTCGACGACGACCCCGCCGTGACCCTCATCCTCTCGGCCCTCACCTTGGCCGACCACCCCGGCGACACCGCCTGCGCCTTCCACGTCCTCCACTCGCCTCTCGCCCCAACGCTCGGCCTCCGCGCCGCCGACCCGCGAGCCCTTGAGCGCGTCGCCCTAGCGATCCGCACCGATCTCCTGCAGCACGGCTACGCCCGCGTCGTCGCCGACTGGGCCCGCGCCCTCGCTCCCGCCTGCGACCCCCGCGGCGGCCGGCGCCTCAGCCAGCTCGTCGAGCTCGCCGACGCCTACGACCCCGCCCTCACCCTCCGCCCGCGCCAGTTCGTCGACTTCGTCCGGGCCACGCCCATCGAGGAGCCCTCACCCGCCGCCGTGCGCGTCATGACCGTCCACAAGGCCAAGGGGCTGGAGTTCGACGTCGTCGTGCTGCCGGAGTTGGAGAAGAAGGTCGCCGAGGTAAGGCAGGCGATCGCATATCTCGAGCGCCCGACGCCCACGAGCGCGGTCAGCGGCGTCTACCGCAGCGTGAAGAAGGAGATCCGCGCGATGCTGCCCGACGTCGAGCGCGCCTACGAGCAGGAGCGCCGCCGCCGGCTGCACGACGACCTCAGCGGGCTCTACGTCGCGCTCACCCGGGCCCGCTTCGCGCTGCACCTCTTCGTCAAGCCGCTGCAGGCCAACAAGAACGGCACGCCATGCGCCGTGGGCTTCAGCAACGCGTCGTACGCCTCGATCATCCGCCGGGCCCTCGCGCCGATGAGAGGCGAAGGCGATGACGACGCGCGGCGCGAGGCGTTGCGCGACCCCGCGCTCTTCGAGGGCGGCCGCATCCTCTTCAGCGCGGGCGATCCCGGCTGGCACGCCTCCGCCCCCAAGGCCCCGGCCCCCAAGCCCGCGCCGCCGTCCGCCCCCGCCCCGCCCGCCGACTGGGCCTCGGGCCGGCCCGCCCGCTCCTGGCCTCAGGTCAGCCCCTCGTCGCTGGAGAGCCAGGGGCGCATCCGCATCGAGGACCTCCTCGCCCTCGAGCCCTCGCCCGGGCGGGCCCGCGGGTCGCTCATCCACACATGGTTCGAGCAGGTCGACTTCCTCGCGCCGATGGAAGCCACGTCGGCCGAGTCCACGCAGTCCGATTCCACTTTGTTCGAATCCGCGCCGTCCAAGTCCGTGCACCCTGAGTCCGCGCGACCCGATTCCGCGCGCACTGCGTCCACCCAGCCCGACCCCGACGACGCCACACTGCTGGCCATCGCGAAGGCGATGCGCGTCGATCCCACCCTCGCGGCCAAACACCTCGCCGACTTCCGCGCGATGCTGCGCCGCCCCGCCGTGCGCGCCGCGCTCGCCCGCCCCGCCGCCGCCGACACTGACGCCGACACCGCCGCCTCCGACTCTGACTCCGACACCACCTTCGACCTCTGGCGCGAGCGCCCCTTCGCCGTCCGCGTCGAAGGCCGATTGCTCACCGGCCTCTTCGACCGCGTCCTCGTCACCCGTCGCAAAGGCCGCCTCGTCGCCGCCGAGCTGCTCGACTTCAAGACCGACCGCGTCGACCCCGAAGACCGCGACGCCTGGAGCGCCATGATCGAAGCCTACCGCCCCCAGATCGCCGCCTACCGCGAAGCCCTCGCCGCCATGCTCGGCCTTCCCGCCTCCGCCGTCGCCGCCCGCCTCCTCCTCGTCGCCGCGGGGCTGACGGTCGACCTGTGATGTGAAGCGCCTTTGTCTGATCAGAGACGGACACTGTGTGTCCGAAATCAAGGCGAGGCGGTACCCCGCCGCGCGAAGTGCGGGCGTCGTTGACGTCATCAAGAGCATGCGACGCGCCCGGAAAAAAGCCTTTGGCCCCCGGCCCCGGAGCGTGCTCCGTTGAAACGCCTTTTCTGATCAGAGCCGGACACTGTGTGTCCGAAGTCAAGGCGAGGCGGTACCCCGCCGCGCGAAGTGCGGGCGTCGTTGACGTCATCAAGAGCGCGCGACGCGCCCGGAAAAAAGCCTTTTCGCACAGGCCTCGCGTGAAACCAAGCCGTTCATGGCGGCCGACGATTCGCGCGGGCGGAGTACCGCCTCGCCCGGCCTTCGGACACACAGTGTCCGTCTCGGATCAGGCTGCGCCTGATGGGAGAAGGCGAACCTTTCAACACGCTCCAACGTGGCATCGGCGCGGGATCAGATGGAACCCGTATAAAATGCCCGCCATGAAACCCCACGCCGCCCTGGCTCTCGCGTCCATCCTCATCTTGGTGTTGACCGCGCCCGGCTGCTCCTCCTGGAAACGCGCCGACGCCTCCGTCGGCCTTGCCCTGATCCCCAACGTCGACACCGTGAAGGTTGACGGCCGGCCGCTCATCCGCGTCCGCGGCAAGCGCTCCGCCATCATGATCGACGCCCACGGCGGAACGATCGTCGACTACCACCCCCAGGATCGCCCGACCTGGTTCTGGGAGCCCGACCCCAAGGAGGCCGACCGCAGCAGGCAGCACTTCGTCGAAGGCGCCCGCGGGCCGAACCTCCTGCAGTCGCCGGGCTGGACCACCTCGACGCTCCCGCCCCGCGCCGCGCTCGACCAAGGCGACTGCTGGCAGGTCGACGGCACCTTCGGGCAGATCACCCTCCTCTCCGACACGGTCGACGGGCTGCGCTGGCGCAGGACCTACCGCGTGGCCGACACGGGCGACGTCTGGATCACCGTGGAGCTGCAGAACCCCGGCCACGTCGCGGGGCCGATCGGCGCCAGTTCGACGCTCGCGGGCGGAGGGATTTTCGCGCCGTCGACCCTGGCCGGCACCCAGCCCGGGCAGGGCCCGCACGAGCAGAAGTGGACCGACGGCTACTGGTTCTCGCGCGAGCTCACGTCCAGTCCGCCCAATGCGGAGTTCACGTTTCGCGCCGCCGAGCGCGGAACGAAGAACCTGGTCGTCCTGAAGTGGACGGAGCACTGGTGGTTCACCAAGGCCGCCAGCGCCACGCAGCCCGCAGGCCCGCCGCCGACGACGACGAAGGCGCCGGCCGAGTGAAGCGGCGCGAGTGACGCGGCGCGGGGACGCGGCCGGGTAACCTTCGGCGGGACAATTTCGTCTCGCATCCGACCCCAGCCGCGGCCTGAACGGCGATCCGCAGCCGCCTTCCAAAAGGGGCGGAGCCGAGGCGAGCCAAAAGACCACGGAGGGGGCCGGCGCCGGGCCCGGCGGTGCATGT
Source organism: Planctomycetota bacterium (assembly GCA_026386955.1). Classification (GTDB taxonomy): domain Bacteria; phylum Planctomycetota; class Phycisphaerae; order Phycisphaerales; family Phycisphaeraceae; genus JAPLMQ01. The sequence goes on along the minus strand of JAPLMQ010000296.1, from coordinate 10,095 downwards.
CGGCGAAACGTCGGCGGGCACATTAGAGGACAATTTCGGGCGCGCCACCCTCGTTTTCAGGCCAAAAACGCACACGGAATTCCGCCGAAAAACTTTCTCCGCGCCGAAAGACAAGGGGTTGCGCGCGGCCCCCAGGGGGTTTGTCCGGATTTGGCCGGACACTTGTGCGGGTCTTACAGGAGGCGCACTCTTTTTTCCCGGGCCGTCTGCCCGGTGCGGAGACTCCCCGAGCTTTTGGAAGGACACCCATGCAGTTGGTCCCGTTCCCCGCGCCGTCTATCATGCCCGCACGCCTCTCCCCTCCGCCCGAGCCGATGTTCCGCCCATGCTCCAACTCCACGCCGTCTTCAAGTCCTACCGCCAGGGGCGGCAAACCATCGACGCGCTGCGCGGCGTGGACCTCGCCATCGACGAGCCGGGCTTCTTCGCCGTCATGGGCCCCTCGGGCAGCGGCAAGAGCACGCTGCTCCACCTCGCCGCTGGGCTCGACCGCCCCGACCGCGGACGCGTCGTCGTCGACGGGCAGGACCTCTCCAACATGGGCGACGGGCAGCTCACGCTCTTCCGTCGCCGGCGCGTCGGCATCGTCTTCCAGAAGTTCAACCTCATCCCCACGCTCTCCGCCGCGCAGAACGTCGCGCTGCCCGCCCGGCTGGACCATCGCCCGTCGAGCTGGATCCGCCAGCGCGTGGCCGAATTGCTCGAGAGCCTCGGGCTGACCGACCGGGCCGAGCACCGCCCCGACGCGCTCTCGGGCGGCGAGCAGCAGCGCGTCGCGATCGCGCGGGCGCTGGTCTTCTCGCCCAAGCTCCTCCTCGCCGACGAGCCCACGGGCAGCCTCGACTCGGCCAACAGCGACCGCCTCTGGACGCTGCTGGGCGACCTGGCGAAGCGGCACGCGATGACGGTGGTGATGGTCACGCACGAGGCCGCCGCGGCCTCGCATTGCGAACGCATCTACGTGCTGGGCGACGGCGTTTTCCGCGGCTCCTTCGACGTCAATGGACTCGACCATGCCTCTGTGGCAACTCGCTATCAACAGCTTGGCCGGTAGGCGGCTGCGCAGCGGCCTGCTCGTCAGCGCCGTCGCGCTGGCGGCCGCGCTGAGCATCGCCGTCGCCAGCCTCGTGGGCACCGTCGCCTCCTCCGTCCGGCTCTCGCTGAGCCGGATGGCGGGCATGGCCGACCTCGAGGTCCGCCACGGCTACGGCGGGCGCGTCGACGACGCGCTGCTCACGACGATCCGCGCCTGGCCCGAGACGCTCCTCGCCTCGGGCCGGCTCGACGTGGGCGTCGCGCTCGAGGGCGACTCGCCCGAGCGGCGGATGAACCACCTCGCCGTCGGCGTCGACCCCGAGGCCTACCAGGTCCTCCAGCCGCAGAAGATCACCGACGGCCGGTGGATCCGTGGCCCGGGCGAGATCGCCGTCGACCAGCGCATCGCCCGCTTCGCCCACCTCAAGCCCGGCGACGTCGTCACCCTCTCCACTGCCCGCTCGGGCGACCTGATCTCCGGGATGGCCGACATGATGCTCGGCAAGAAGGCGGCCGCGGACGTGGGCGACAACCCCGGCGGGCCGCGGAAATTCACCGTCGTGGGCCTCATCAGCCGCCCCTCGCTCGACGTGCTCCAGCGCCCCACGGGCTACATCACGTTCGAGGAGGCGCGCGGGCTCGCGGGCCTGCCGAGCAAGATGGACCGCGTCTTCATCCAGCTCAAGCCCGGGCTGAAGGCCGAGGCCGCCACGGCCGCGCACGCCAAGGCCATGCCCCCGGGCGTGGAGATCCACACGCTCGCCGCGGCGACCTCGGGCGTCGACCGCGCCCTGCGCACCGTGCGGATCATGCTCCTGCTGCTGACGCTGATCGTCTTCACCTCCGCGGGCTTCATCATCGTCACCGGGCTCACCACCGCCGTGACCGAGCGGGCCCGCGAGCTGGGCATCCTCCGCTGCGTCGGCGCGTCGCGGGCGCAGGTCGCCGGGGCGCAGCTGCTCGCCGGGGCGATGCTCGCGGGCGCGGGCTCGCTGCTGGGCGCTCCGCTGGGCATGGGCATCGCCTACCTCTTCTACCGCCGGCACGCGGAGGCGCTCACCGCCGGCTTTTGCCCCGACTGGATCAGCGTCGCCGTCGCCGGGGGCGTCGCACTGCTCACGGGCCTGCTCGCCGCGGGCTATCCCGCGTGGCGGGCCGCGTCGGTCCAGCCGCTGGAGGCGCTCGCCAGCCGGGCCCTGCGCCCCTCGGCCCGCGGCATCCTCCTCTGCCTCGTGCTCGGCCTGCTCCTCGTCGGCGTCGAGCCGATCTTGCTGCAGCTCCCGCTCGATCCGCAGGTCGCCTTCTGGGTCTACGTCGGCTTCGGGCTGCCGCTGCTCTTCACGGGCTTCTTCCTGCTCAGCGTGCCGGTGCTGGTCGCGCTGGCCGCGGTCTTCGCCTGGCCGCTCTCGCTCGCGCTGCGCCTGCCCGCCGCGCTCCTGCGCCAGAGCGTCTCGGCGACGCCCTACCGCCACGGCTTCACCGGCGCCGCCCTCATGCTCGGGCTCGCGATGCTCGTGGGCATCTGGACCGGCGGGCGCTCCGCCCTGGGCGACTGGTTCACCCGCATCGAGATGCCCGACGCCTTCGTCCACTCCTTCTTCGCCCTCTCCGAGCCGCAGTGGCAGGCCGTGCGCAAGGTCGAGGGCGTCGCGATGGCCTGCCCGACGACGATGTTCCCCGTCGAGGCCCTCGGGCAGAACTTCGGCGTCGACAAGCTCGCCGAGGGGCGCACGCTGCTGGTGAGCCTCGAGCCCACGGCCTTCCTCTCGATGATGCAGATCCTCTGGGTCGAGGGCGACCCCGCCACAGCCGCCAAGCGGCTCGAGCAGGGGCGGGCGGTGCTGGTCAGCCGGGAATACAAGGTCGCGCACGGGCTGGGCCTGGGCTCGCACATCGCGCTCAACACGCCGGCGCAGGGGCCGGTCGATTTCGAGATCGTCGGCGTCGTCGCCTCGCCCGGGCTGGAGGTGGCGGTGCAGTTCTTCGGCATCCAGCGCTACTACTCCGATGCGGCCGTCGCCTCGGTCTTCGCCTCGCGCGCCGACGCCCGCGAGCTCTTCGGGAACGACAGCGTCAACCTCATCCTGCTCAAGTTCGCCAAGGGCGCGGACGAGGAGAAGGTCATGGCCGCGATCCGCCGGAAGGTCCCGGGCGTGATCGTCGGGTCGAGCTCGAGCATCCGCTGGCTGGTGCTCGCCGTCGCCAAGGGGCTCATGGAGGTCGCCAGCTCGCTCGCGCTGGCGACGCTCTTCATCGCCTGCTTCGGCGTGGGCAACCTGATCCTCGCCAACATCTCCGCCCGGCAGTTCGAGTACGGCGTCCTCCGCGCGGCGGGAGCAACTCGCGGGCTGCTCGGCAGGCTCATCGCCGCCGAGGCCCTGCTCGTCGCCCTCACCGGCTGCACCGTCGGCACCGCCCTGGGCCTGACCCTCGCGATGATCGACAAGACCTTCCACGCCCGCCTGCTGGGCCTCTCCTACGCCATGACCATCCCCTGGGACGTCATCGCGTTCGGCTGGGCGACCGTCGTCCTCCTCGCCCTCCTCGCGGCGATCCCCGGCATCGTCCGGCTCGCGCTGACGCACCCGCGCACGCTTCTCGCGGGGGAGTGACATACCACCCCATCCGACGGCTCGGCGATTGGGCGGTACAATGGCCCGATGCGGGACAGGGCGCACAGCCTCGCCATCGAAACGTCGTCTCCCCTGGGCTCGATCGCCCTGGGGCATGGCGATGCGCTGCTCGTCTGCGCCGAGATGCCCCCGCTCAGCCGCCACGCCGTCGACTTGATGCCCACAATCGACGCCCTCTGCCGGCGGCACGGCGTGACGCCCGGCGACCTGGGCAAGGTCTACGTCTCCGCTGGGCCGGGATCCTTCACCGGCCTGCGCATCAGCATCGCCACCGCAAAGACGCTCGCCCTGGCCCTGAAGGTCAGCCTCGTCGCTGTGCCGACGCTTGACGTCCTGGCCCGCAACGCCCCGCCCGCGGACGTCGCCGCCCGGCTGCTCGCCGTCCGGCTCAACGTCAAGGCGGGCGTCGCCTGGACCGGACTCTTCCGCTGGTCGGACTTGGGCCCGTCGTCCGTCTGGGTCTCGGCCTCCGAGCCTTCACTCATGACGCTCGACCAAACCCTTGCCGCCGCGGGCGAGACATCGCCGCTCTGGATCCTCGCCGATCCCGCCCATGAGGACTTCTCGCGCCCACTGCCCGTGGGCGCGAGCCTCCTTGCCGCCGAGTTGGCCGTGCCGCAGGCCCGCGCCGTCTGGGCGCTGGGCCGGGCGGCGGCCGCCGAGGGGCGCTTCGTCGACGCATCCAAGCTTGATCCGATCTACGCCCGTCGGCCCGAGGCCGAGGAGCTCTGGGACAAACGTCTGGAGGAAAAACGCCTGGCGCTGGCCGCCGCCGGGTCGCACGCATCCACCGCGGCCGACTCGCGAGACCCGCGGGCAGGACGTCCAAAGTGATCCCCAAAGTCGTCATCGTCGGCCGGCCCAACGTCGGCAAGTCCAGCCTCCTCAACATGCTCGCCATCCGTCGCGTGAGCATCGTCGACCCCACCGCGGGCGTCACGCGCGACCGCATCTCCACGACCATCGCCCTCCAGGGCGACGACCGCAGCCAGCCCCCGCGCTACGTCGACGTCATCGACACCGGCGGCTACGGCATCGAGGACTCGCAGAACCTCACCGCGCAGGTCGAGGAGCAGATCGCCTTCGGCCTGGCCGAGGCCGACCTCGTGCTCTTCGTCATCGACGCGCACGACGGCGTCACCCCGCTCGACAGGGTCGTCTCCAAGCTGCTCCACACCACGCGCAACAAGGACGGCGCGCCGGTGCTGCTGGTCGCCAACAAGGTCGACGACACGCAGCTCGAGGCCAACATGTACGAGGCCATGTCGCTGGGCTTCGGCGAGCCCATCCCCGTCTCCGCCTCGACCGCGCGCAACCGCCCGGGCCTGGTCGACGCGATCCTGGCCCGCATCGACTGGGACAAGATCGGCGGGGCCGCCGAGAAGCCCGATCCGGGCATGCTCCTGGCGATCGTCGGCAAGCGCAACGCGGGCAAGAGCACGCTGGTCAACGCCCTCGCGGGCGAGGAGCGCGTGATCGTCAGCGAGATCGAGGGCACGACGCGCGACTCGGTCGACGTGCGCTTCGAGAGCGAGGGCAAGGTCTTCACCGCGATCGACACCGCGGGCGTGCGCAAGACCAAGAGCCTCTCGGGCGACATCGAGTACTACAGCCACCACCGGGCCCTGCGCTCCATCCGCCGGGCCGACGTGGTGCTCTTCCTGATCGACGCTGCCATCCCCGTCAGCGGGGTCGACAAGCAGCTCTCCAGCGAGCTGCAGCGGCACTTCAAGCCGACGGTGCTCGTGGTGAACAAGTGGGACCTCGCGAAGGAGAAGGCCACGCAGGAGGACTACATCAAGTACCTCGACCAGGAGCTGCAGGGGCTGAACTTCGCGCCGATCGTCTTCGCCACCGCGTCGGCGAAGGAGGGGCAGCGCGAGGCGGCCGCGATGGCGCTCAACCTGCACGCGCAGGCGTCGCACCGCGTGGGCACCGGGGAGCTCAACCGCGTCCTCGAGCAGATCCTCGCGGAGAAGGCCCCGACCTCGGGCATCGGGCGCAAACCCAAGATCTACTACGCGACGCAGCTCACGACCAACCCGCCGACGATCTTCCTCTCGGTCAACGACCCGGACATGTTCGACGCGTCGTACCAGCGGTTCCTGATCAACCGGTTCCGCGACACGCTCCCGTTCGCGGAGGTGCCGATCCGGCTGATCATCCGCGGGCGCCAGAGCGGGACCGACAGCGCGACGGGCGCCGCCCGCGGGGCCCGTGGGGCCGAGGGCGGCCCGCCGCGGGAGAAGGGCAAGACGCGCGGCCGCGGGAAGGACAAGAAGATGCAGCCCCTCCCGGCGGACATCGAGGACTTCGAGGACGTCAAGGGCGTCCCCGACGAGGACGCGCTCGTGGCAGGCGAGGGCATCGACCTCGATGACTCTTTCGACGAGGACTTCGAGGAAGACGACGAAGAGGTGTGAGTCACGGAGTTCGATCGTGAACCTGAAAACCCAGGCACGCGGTGCCTGGGCTTTGCACTGGCGCGCGGCATCGAGGTCAGAGGATCTTGATGTCCTTCAGGTGCGCCTCCGCCCGGCGGACGCCCTGCCACTCCGAGCAATGGATCTCGACGGCCGCGTCGATCCGCGAGCCCGCGGGCAGCTTGGGGGCGAAGTCGCCCATGCTCCAGCCCACCGCGCGGACCAGCCTCTGCCCTTGGCGGAGCATCACGCTCAGGTGCTTGCCCTCGCCGCCCATGCGCTGAGCAGAGCGCTCGACGACGGCCCCGCGGACGCAGAGCACAGGCGAGGGGTTCCCGCGTCCGAACGGGGCGAGCCGCTGCAGTTGATTGCCGATCTCCAGGTCGATCTCCGCGAGGGAGCATTCGGCGTCGATGGGCAGGATCGCCACGAGGTCGTCCGCGCCGAGCCTCTGGTTGACGAAGGTCACGAGCTGGTCGCGGAAGGCGTCGAGGCGGTCGGATGGGAAGCGAAGCCCGGCCGCCATCGCGTGCCCGCCGAAGCTGGAGAGCAGGCCGGCGCAGGAGCCGATCGCCTCGTGGATGGAGACTCCGTCGACGCTGCGGGCCGAGCCGTGGGCCTCGCCGCTCTCGGGGTCGAGCGAGAGCATGACGACCGGGCGGGCGAAGGCCTCGACGAGCCGGCTGGCGACGATGCCGACCACGCCCGGGTGCCAGCCCGCCTTTCCCAGGACGATCGCGCGGCTGTCGCGCCCGTCGTAGCCCCCCGCCTTCACCATCGCCTTGGCCTCCTCGAAGATCTCGCGCTCCGTCGCCCGGCGGGACTCGTTCTCGCCGGTGAGGAAGGAGGCGATCTCGGCCGCCTCGGCCGGTGGCGCGTCGGTGAGGAGGCGGAGCGCGGTGCGGGCGTGGCCCATGCGCCCCGCGGCGTTGAGCCGCGGGCCGAGCACGAAGCCGACGTGGTAGGAGTCGATCTTCTCGTCGCGCAGGCGCGAGGCGTCGATCAGCGCGTTGAGTCCGGCGAAGGTCGTCTGCTTGATCCTTCCCAACCCATAGGTCGTCAGCACGCGGTTCTCGCCCACGAGCGGGACGACGTCGGCGACCGTGCCCAGCGCGGCGAAGGCCATCAGGTCGAGCAATAGCGTCTTGAGCTTTTCGGGCAGGCGCTCCGAGCCGTTGACGACGCGGGCGACGTGCCACGCGAGCTTGAAGGCGACGCCCGCGCCGCAGAGCCCGTCGAAGGGGTAGGCCGGGACGCCGCCTCGCTCGAGGCGAGGGTGGACCAGCGCGCAGGCGTCGGGGAGGTTCGCGGGGTCGAACTCATGGTGGTCGGTGATGATCAGGTCGGCCCCGAGCCGGCGGGCGACCTTCGCGGGCTCGACCGCGGTGATGCCGCAGTCGACGGAGATGATCAGCGGCGTCCCCCCGGAAACGGTCCCATCCGAATCCCCTCCGGCCGCCGCTTGCCTCGACTCGACGATGATCTGCTCGATCGCCTGCGGGTTGAGCCCGTAGCCCTCCTCGATGCGGTGCGGGACGTAGGTCGTCACGCGCCCGCCCAGGGCCCCGAGCATGTGCCAGAGGATCGCCCCGGCCGTCACGCCGTCGACGTCGTAGTCGCCGTAGACCACGATCGGCTGGCGCTCGCGGACCGCGCGAGCGATGCGCTCGGCGGCGTCGGCGAGGCCCGGGACGAGCCGGGGATCGTGCAGGTCGGTGAGCTTGGGGCGGAGGAAGGAGCCGGCGACGTCGCGGTCGGCCTGACCCCGCTGGCTCAGCAAGGTGGCGACCAGCGGAGGCACGCCCTGCGAGCGGACCAGCGCGTCGACGACATCCGCTTCGGGCGGCGGGGCGAGCCGCCAGCGCTTGAGCATCCCTGCTTCGAGCATCGCGCCATCATACCCCGTGGGGAGGCGGGAGCGTCCGGATAACGCGCGGGGTCAGCCGGGCCCCGATACCTCGCGGCGCGGCCGTGCCGCCTGTGACGCCCGGGCAAGCCGCGGCCCCATTGCGGGAGGCTTTTCCACACCGCGGGCTCAACTGCGTCCGGATCCCCGCCGATAAGCCCAAGGTGTTTATGCGTGTGTGACCCAAGCCGGGCACGTCTTTTTTCGATCGATCATCGCGCCCGCAGCAACACGTGAGGCCAGGAAGGAAGAACCCGTGCAACAGCTCGCCTTGACCGCTGCCCGCAAGCCCCGCAAAGCCCCCCGCAGGGCGTTCACGCTGGTTGAGATCCTGATCGTCGTGACGATCCTGGGCATCCTCGCCGCGATCGTCGTGCCGCAGTTCGTCAGCGCCAACTCCGAGTCGCGCGACAGCGCGATGCTGATGAACCTCTCGCGGATCCGCACCCAACTGCAGATCTACCAGAGCCAGCACAACGGCGATTGGCCGACGCTCGCCAACTTCTCCGCGCAGATGACCACGTCGAGCAACATCCAGGGCGCCACCGCCGCCGTCGGCACCTCGGGCTACCCGCTCGGGCCGTATCTCCAGACCATCCCGATCAACCCCTGGATCCCCTCCAACAGCATCGCCACCACGGGCGTGGGCACCAGCGGCTGGTACTACAACGAAGCCACCGGCGACTTCCGCCCCAACGACTCGGCCCGCACCAACGGGTTCTGACGCGGGCGACCGCCTTCGCTGAAAAACACAACCCCACGGCCGCCGCGATGAAGCGGGAGCCGTGGGGTTTTTGTTTTGATTGAACCTCGACCGTGCCTCGGCTCAGCGAGACGGTGCTGGACTCACTCTCGCCCGCCCATCTGCAGCGTCAGCCCCTTCGCATCGCGGAGGCCGCGGACCAGCGCCGGCAAGTCCGCGAGGCTGAGCTTGGCGACCTTCACGCGCTCCACCACGGTCTGCAGCGTGAGGTTGACGAACTCGCCCTCGGGCTGGACGCGCAGGACCGCCTCGGCGTCGAGCGGGGCCTGCCCCTTGTGGTTGAACTTGCAGTGGATCAGCCGTCGGTCGGTGATCACCACGCCCGCGAGGCCCAGGTCCTGCTTGGCGAAGTCGGCGTCGGGCAGGTAGACGCGGAAGGACTCCATCGGCTCGAAGCCGCACCAGGCGGAGAGCCGGTGGCGGACCTTGTCGGGCAGTTCCCTCCATGCGTCGGACCAGAGCATCCCCACGGCGTGCTCGAGCAGCGGGTGCTCGGGGCCGCAGACGCCGTTGACGCGCATCAGCCACTCGAGGGCGGTCTGCCCGTCGGGGATGAGCACGCGGCAGGTCACGCCGCCGTCGGCGCGGTTGATCGTCGAGCAGCTCAGCGACGCGAGCGAGTGACCCGTCGCGACGTAGTACGGGAGCGGGCGGTTGAACGGGGCGGGCAACTGCTCGAGCTGCCCCATGGCGTGGAGCACGTCGGCGGGCGAGCGGTGCGCGTCGAGCTGGACCTCGTGGTGGATCTCCACCTCGCGCGGCGAGCGGACCGGCGTCTTGGCGCGGTCGACGAACGCCAGCGGGCGGGCGATCAGGTCCGCCTTCTGCGCCTGCCCGCTCATGGCGCAGCGCTGGGGCATGCTCCGGCGGAAGCCCATGTGCTCGAGGAACCCGGCGTCGAACGCGAAGAGCACGCCCTCCTGGTTGCACGAGACCACCGCGAGGTGCGGGGGATGGCCGGTGACCTGCAGGCCGGCGGGGAAGACGATGTCGAGCGCGGGAACCGGGGGGGCCGGGGAGGCCGCGGCGGCCACGGGCTCGGCGGAGGCGGGCCGGGCCGGCGCGGTGGAGGGCGCGGAGCGGTCGAACGGTGCTGCGGCCGGGGGCGCGGGCGTCGCCGGCGCGGGGGCGGCATGGGCGACGGGAGCCGGCGACTTCTCCGCGGGAGGCTCGACCACGGCCCGGTCCGCGGCGGCGGTGGGCGAGATCATCTCCGTGGTTTCGTTCGAGGGGTCCTCGGCCGTCGCGGCGTCGTTCTCGCTCGGCTCCAAAGAGAGGTCGATCTCGGCGGTGTCGTCCGACGAGGCGGAGGCCGCCGCGGTGGTCGCGCGGGCG
>JAPLMQ010000095.1 GCA_026386955.1 Planctomycetota bacterium | reverse complement strand
TCGTCCGCTTCGCCCAGCGCGAGCGGCATCAGATATTCCTCGAGCCCGAAGGCCTCGACGATCCGACGGTCTATCCCAACGGGATATCGACCTCTCTGCCGCGCGAGGTGCAGCTCGACCTTTTGAAGACCATCCCGGGCCTGGAGCACGTCGCGATGCTCCGCCCCGGATATGCGATCGAGTACGACCATATCGATACGCGGGAGCTCCACTCGACCCTTGAGACGCGGCGGATGCCCGGCCTCTATATGGCCGGCCAGATCAACGGTACGACCGGCTATGAGGAAGCGGCGGCCCAGGGGCTGATCGCGGGCCTCAATGCGGCCCTGGCGGCGGCCGGCTCGCCGGCGTTTCAGGTCGATCGGGCGGACGGGTATCTCGGGGTCCTGATCGACGACCTGGTCAGCTTGGGCGTCACCGAACCGTATCGCATGTTCACATCGCGCGCCGAGTATCGTCTCTGGCTGCGGGCCGACAACGCCGACCAGCGGCTGACCCCGCTGGGGCGCGATCTGGGGTTGGTGGACGACGTGCGCTGGCAGGCGTGGGAGTCGCGGGCCGGCGCGCTGGCGGAGGTGCGCGAGGCGATCGTCGGGAAGGGGGCTGATGGGCGGAAGATCATCGACGTCATCCGCCGCCCGGAAGCTGATGTCGCGATGGCGATGGCGGCGTTGGCCGACAAGCCGTTGTCGGCGCAGGCCCGCGGGGCGCGGATGGTCGGTCGCGTGCTGGCTGAGGTGCAATACGCCGGCTACGTCGCCCGGCAGGGGCGCGAGGTGGAGAAGCTCGTCGCGCGGGAGGAGACGCCGCTCCCGCCCGGCTTCGACTACCAGCGCGTCGAGGGGCTGCGCGTCGAGGCCAAGCAGGCGCTGACCCGCTTCAAGCCCGCGACGCTCGGGCAGGCGGCCCGGCTGGCTGGCGTCACCCCCGCGGACGTGATGCTGCTGACGGTGACGATTGGCCGATAAACCCTCCGGCGGCGCGCGTGTCGCGCGGCCGAGACGCGGAAACGATCCGGTCCATCCCCGCCTTGCGGCGACCCCTTTTTTCGAGTGTGATCTGACCCATGCCCAACCACGAAGTCAGCCCGTGTCAATTGGTGATCTTCGGCGCCTCGGGCGACCTCACGAAGCGCAAGCTCATCCCCTCGCTCTACGACCTCTTCATCGGCAAGATGCTCCCCGAGCATTTCGCCGTGCTGGGCGTCAGCCGCACGCCCATGAGCGACGACCAGTTCCGCGACCACCTGCTGGAGTCGGCCCGGAAATTCATCCACGGGCTCGACGAGGCCAAGTGGCGCGAGTTCGCCCAGATGATCTACTACCACCCCGGCGACTCGGTCCTCCCCGAGGCGTTCGAGGGCATCCGCAAGCGCATGGCCGAGGTCAGCCAACTCCGCAAGACGGGCGACAACTGCCTGCTCTACCTCTCGATGTCGCCCAACCTCTACGAGCCGACGATCGTCAACATCGGCAACGCGGGGATCGTCACCGAGGGCAAGTCCTGGTGCAGCATCAACCGCGCCAGCAGGCCCTGGCAGCGCATCATCATCGAGAAGCCCTTCGGCAACGACACCGAGTCGGCCGCCCACTTGAACCGCGTGCTGGGGCGCGTCTTCGAGGAGGAGAGCATCTACCGGATCGACCACTATCTGGGCAAGGAGACCGTGCAGAACCTGCTGGTCTTCCGCTTCGCCAACGCGATCTTCGAGCCGATCTGGAACCGCACCTACATCGACCACGTGCAGGTGACCGCGGCCGAGACGGTCGGCGTCGAGGGGCGGGGGGGCTACTACGACTCGCCCAGCGGCGGGGCGATGCGCGACATGGTGCAGAGCCACCTGCTGCAGGTGATGGCGGTGGTGGCGATGGAGCCGCCGGTGGCGCTCGAGGCCGACGGCATCCGTTTGGAGAAGTCGAAGATCTTCCGCGCCGCCCGCCCGATCAAGGCCGCCGACGTGCCGCTGATGGCGATCCGCGGGCAGTACGGCCCGGGGCAGATGGACGGCAAGCCCCTGCCCGGCTACCGCCAGGAGCCCGGTGTCGACCCCAACAGCCAGACCGAGACCTACGCGGCTTTGCAACTCTATGTCGATACGTGGCGGTGGGGCGGCGTGCCGTTCTACCTCCGCTCGGGCAAGCGCATGGCCAAGAAGCTCACCGAGATCGTCATCACCTTCAAGCACACTCCCCACGCCCTCTTCCGCGAGCAGACGCTCAAGAAGGTCAACGGGCTCACGCCCAACCAGATCGTCATCAACGTCCAGCCCAACGAGGGCATCCGCCTGCGCTTCGAAGGCAAGGTGCCCGGCGTGGGGATGAACATCAAGTCGGTGGTGATGGACTTTGATTACGTCAAGCAGTTCAACGCCGAGCCGCCCGAGGCCTACGCGACGCTGCTGCTCGACGCGATTAAGGGCGACCAGACGCTCTTCAAGCACCGCGACGAGGTCGAGGGCGCCTGGCGTTCGGTGCAGGGCGTGATCGACTATTGGAAGGAGAACGACGACGAGCCGCTGCCGACGTACGCGTCAGGCACCTGGGGCCCGTCGGAGAGCGACATCATGATGGACCGCAACGGGAGGCATTGGCGCAATCCGACGTGAGGGCCCGCGCGTGAGAGCGTTTGATCAAGTCGAATGAGTTGATCGACTGTCGTTGTGAACGAAAACCAAAGCCCAGGCACTGCGTGCCTGGGTTTTTCTTGCGCACGACGACAAAAGGCGCACGTTCGCGCGTTCAGACCTGCACCGTCCGCCCCGAATCATGCGACTCCAGCGCCGCGGTGAAGAGCCGGTGCGACAGCGCCACCTCGTCGGGCCTCACGCAGCCCGCGAACTTCCGCTTCGGAGGCCCGTTGGCCATCTCGTCGAGGAACGAGGCCCACATCTGCAGGATGGAGTCGGTGAACCCGAACTCGAAGATCGGCCCGGTGACGGTCTTGTAGGCCGGCTCATACCCGGTCTGCACCTGCCCCCAGACCTGCGGCCCCCCGGGCGTGTAGTGCAGCACCTCGAGCAGCTTGGCGTTGGCGCTTGACCAGCGGGCCGCGGCGCGCGTGCCGAGCACCTCGCAATACCACGTGTTTTTCTGCCCCGGGGCGATGCGCTGGAGCTTGACCGTCCAGGGGAATGCATCCCCGCCGGAACCTGAGCCGTCCGCCGCCTCGCAGAGCAGCGTGGCGTTGTCCCACGTGGTGCAGGGGAGCGTGCCGCCCTTGCCGTCGGGGCGCTGCTTGACGATGTCGGAGAGCACCGCCCGCACGTTGCGAGGCGTCCACCCCGCGCGGAAGGGGACGTGGCAGGCGTGCATGCCCAGGTCGCCCATCACACCGTAGCGCCCGTTGAACTCCACCATTCGCTTCCAGTTGAGCGGCTTGTTGGGGTCAAGGTCGGAGGAGTGGAGGAACCCGGTGTTGACCTCGATGATCCGTCCGAAGGCCTGCTTCTCGATCATGTCGCCGAGTTGCTGCACCGCGGGGTAGAACGGGAACTCCGACGAGCAGCGGACGAAGACCTTGGGGTGCTTGGCGATGCAGGCGGCGATGGCGTCGCTCGCCGGCTTGTCGATCCCGAAGGGCTTCTCCCCTAGCAGGTGCTTGCCCGCCTCGATCGCGGCGACGTACATCTCCGTGTGCAGGTGATGGGGCACGGCGATGTAGACCGCGTCGACCTCGGGGTTGGCGATGAGCGCACGGTAGTCGTGCGTCACCTGTTTCAGCGTGGGGAGATTCTGCTGATACCAGGGAAAGGTCGTCGCGCTGCGGCTGCAGTGCCCCCGGAACGGCTGGCCTTTGGTTTTTCCGTCGTCTTGCCGGCGGGCGCTTCGCCGATCGCGGCCCGCAGCCACGCCATGATCCGCGGGTCCTCGAAGTAGTTGTCGCGCACGACGCAGGGCATCGAGAGCTCCAGCATCAGTGCCTCGCCGATCCCGCGGAAGGAGTGGACTTGCCCCGGGAGGATCGCCAGCGATTGGCCCTCCTTGAGCACGCGGCGCTGGCCGTCGACGCTCACGGAGAATTCCCCGCGGACGATGAAGAAGGTCTCGTGCTTCACCTTGTGGTGGTGCAGCGGACATTCCTGCCCGTCGGTGAGGAACATGTACTTGCCGCAGTAGCCGGCCGCCTCCTCGTTGGCGATCCAGGCCTCGATCAAGCCCGTGCGCGAGAAGTCGCCCAGGCCGAAGTCGGAGACCAGCGGCTTCGCGGCGGGCATCGCGATCTTCCACCGCCGCGTCGCGGCGCGGAAGGTCTTGAGGGCCTTCGTCGAGACCGCAGGGCTCACACTCAACGCCTGGGCGAAATCAAGCTCTTTCATCGATGAGGCCTTTCGGATTCAAGTCCAGATGAAGGATGGACAACTTAGTTTGTCAATCCTTCCGAGAGCCCGTGCATCACGCGGGATCGGAACGACTCAGTATCCCAACTCCTTCGCCGTCTCGCCGATCGCCTCGTCGATCATGTCGAGCCCCTTGAGCAGCACCTCGTCCTCCATCACGATCGGCGGGCTCATGCGCAGGATGTGCCCCGCGGGGATCCACGCCAGCCCCTTGGCGAAGGCCTTCTGGTAGACGAGCTTGCCCGCCTCGTCGAAGGGCGTCTTCTCCGAGCGGTCCTTCACCAGCTCGATGCCCATGAGGCAGCCCTTGGCCCGCACGTCGCCGATGATCCTGTGCTCGCGCTTCATCCGCTCCATGCGGTGCAAAGCCAGCCGGCCGAGGTGGGCGGAGCGCTCGAGCAGGTTCTCCTCCTCGATCACCTCGATCGACGCGAGGGCGGCCGCGCAGGCCATGGGGTTCCCGCCGTAGCTCGACGAGGCCGAGATCGACTCGAAGCTCTCCGCGAGGTTCTCCCGCACCGCGACGGCGGTGACGGGGAACCCGTTGCCGAAGCCCTTGCCGACGGAGACCACGTCTGGTAGCACACCCCAGTGCTCCATGCAGAGCCACTTGCCGGTGCGCCCCCAGCTCGTGAGCACCTCGTCGGCCATGAGGAGGATTTTGCGCTCGTCGCAGAGTTTTCGCAGCTTGGGGAAGAAGTCATCGGGCGGGATCACCGAGCCGCCCCAGCCCTGGATCGGCTCCAAGCAGAACCCCGCCACCGCGTTGACCGTCGCGCGGTCGAGGTACTCCCCGTAGAACTCGATGTATTTGTCGGTGTCGATCGTGCCGTCGGGCTTGGTCCAGTGCGGGCGGTAGGGGTTGGGGCGCGGGAGCATGTGCATGCCCGGGGCGCGGGTCGCGCCGTAGACGGGCGAGCGGATCTCCGCGAGCGAGACGGCCCCGTAGGTCTTGCCGTGGAAGTCGTAGAAGCAGGAGGCGATCTCGTGCTTCTTGGTCCCCGCCCGCATCACGCGCAGGCCCGCCTCCACCGCCGCCGTGCCGCAGTCGTAGAACTGGTAGCCCTTGAGGTCGCCGGGCAGCACCTCCGCGAGCTTTTCGCAGAGGCGCGTCTTGATGTCGGTGGTGAAATCGTGGGCGTTCATCAACTGCCCGGCATGCTTCTGCACGGCCTGCGTCACCTTCGGGTGGCAGTGGCCCAGCGTGGTGACGTAGATGCCCGAGGAAAAGTCGATGTACTTGTTCCCGTCGACGTCGACGAGCACGCAGCCCTGCCCCGACTCGAAGGCGACGGGGAAGAGCTTCACCTGCCCCGAGAGCCCCTTGAAGTGCTTCGTGCAGCGGGCGTGCATCGCCTTCGACTTCGGCCCCGGCGGGGGGACGGTGATCGCGGGGACCTGCGTCAAATCGACGTGGGCCCACGTGGGAGCGTGCGACGTGGTGCGCGGGGCTGCGATGGTCATGGGGAGGTCTCCGAAGTGCGGAAGATGCAGATGTTCAGGAGGTCTTTGGGGCGATGATGAGCTTGACGCCGGCGCGGCGGAGCGAGGCGGTGAGGGGTTTGGCGACGCCCGAGTCGGTCACGAGGCCGGCCCAGGCGCTGACGTTCCCGAAGCGGGCGAGGGCCGTGCGCCCCAGCTTGCTGGAGTCGGCGACGGCATACACGGTCTTGGCGGAGGCGGCCATTTTCCCCAGCATGCGGGCGACGGCAGGGGCGGCGTTGTAGATCGCCCCCTTGGCGTCGATCCCGTCGGCGCCAAGGAAGGCGACGTCGACGCGCAGGCTCTCGATGTTCCCCTCGGTGAGCGGGCCGGCGAGGTCCGGCGCGTCGGGGCGGAGATAGCCGCCGAGCAGCAACACCTCCATGCCGGGGCTGTGCTGCAGGGCCGAGGCGATGGGCAGGCTGGTGGTGACGACGGTCAGGCGCGATCGCGTCCGCAGATGCTCCGCGATGGCGAGGGTCGTCGTACTGGAGTCGAGCATGACCGACTGCCCGTCGCGCACGAGCTCCGCGGCGGCGGCGGCGATCTGTTGCTTGGCATTCCAGTGCGTCTTGGCCCGCTCGAGGAACTGGAAGTCGAAGGTGACCCGCCGCGCGGGAGCGGCCCCGCCGTGGGTCCGCAGGACGTGCCCTGCCTCGGCGAGCGCCTGCAGGTCCCGCCGGATGGTCATCCCGCTGACGAGGAACTTGCCCGCGAGTGCCTCGACGGACTGCTCGCCCCGGGCGTTGACCAAGTCGGCGATCTGTTGTTGGCGGAGGTTGATGGGCATGGGCGGATGTTCAATCGTGTGCGATTGTGTTCATATTAAACATCAGCGGGCGCACGTACGCAAGGCCCAAGCTTGAAGGATGGGCAACTTAAGTTGCCCGATCCTTGCGCGGGGACCGTCCGTGAGAGGCACGTCCTCTCCCTCAATACCCCTTGCTCCACGTCGGCTCGATGTCCGCGGCGATGCTCTCGCTCACATAGACGTCGGTCCTGAGCAGTTGGTGCACCGACGTGGGCAGCCGCGGCGTGACCGGCCCGTGCAGGCAGAGCCGGGAGATCATCCGCTGCCAGCTCGCGTGCGTGCCCTGCACGGTGATGGCGTGGAAGTCGAAGCGGTTCTTCGCGGCGATGACCTCCGCGGGGCCGATGGTCGCCGCCTTGGGCGGGACGGCCGCGAGGTCGCCGCTCAGGCCGAAGCAGCCGTGCAGCGAGTTCTGGGCGAGCGTGAAGGGGCTGAGCGTGCAGACGCGGGCCGACATCTTCATCCACTCCTTGAGCGGCGCGTCGAACTCCGGCGCGTCGGGCTCGATGAAGGCCAGGTGCCCCGTCCAGCCCGGGCCGGAGTAGCAGATGTCGGCCCCGCCCAGGTCGGCGATCATCTTGCCGTAGTCGCCGATGTTGCGGTTGGTGAAGCCGACCCAGTTCCACTTCGGCGGGCGCAGCTTCGCGTCGAGTTCGTCGTAGAAGAACTTGGTCATCGCGTGGGTGAAGCCGTTCTCCCAATCGGGCGGGGCGATGCGCCCGTCCTGGTCGGCGTACTCGTCCATCGCGAAGGCGTGGACGTGGCTGCAGTCGAGCTTGAGCGCGTTGATCATCCGCGCGACGTGGCGGTAGCCCGGCCAGGGGTTGGGCAGGATCATCACGCACTTCCGCCGCTCCTCGCGGGCCCGCATGATCCGGCTGATGATGTCGGTGAACCAGATGAAGACCAGCTCGTCGTCGGGGACGACCTGGATCTTGAGGTCCTTGCTCCGGTGCTTGGCGACGTCCTTGCGCTTGATCCGCCGGCAGCGCTCGATGGCCTTGACGTCGCGGAAGGGGACCCATTGCGAGGGCTGGTAGGTGAAGGCGGGCATGGCGGGGATTCCTCGGGGAGTGGCGGAGCGGAGTGGGCGGACGCTAACGTCGCACGGCGGGCGCTGTCAACGCGGAGGTCAGAACCCACGAGCAGGCGCCTTGCGACGGCACCTCTTGTAGGGTGGTGCTGAGCGGTACTCCGCGAAGCCCACCGGTTGGGCGTCCGGCCACTCGATGGTTGATGGGGAGCGCGATCGACGCGGAAGAATTCGATTGGGCGGTCTCCGATGATTTGGGAGACGCACGGCCACACGCGTCGCGCCGGTGGGCTTCGCCGAGTACGGCTCAGCGCCACCCTACAAGGCACCGGCCGTCTTCATGCGACGCCTTGCCTTATGATGTCGGCCGCCCGAGGAATGCGCGACATGCCGTCCAACCCGCAACAAGAAGCCCTGGCCGCCGGCGCCGCCGCGGTCGACATCACGCCCGCCGACTCGCAGTTCCTCTTCGGCTATCCGCACGTGAAGCGCTACAGCACCGGCGTGCACGACCCGCTCTGGGCGACGGCGCTCTTCCTGGGCGACGGCGATTCAGCCGCGATTTTCGTCGCCTGCGACATCATCTTCGTCCCTAAGGCCGTGGCCCAGCGGGCCCGCCAGCGCATCGCCTCGACCACCGGCGTGCCCGACGGCAACGTGATGCTCACCGCGACGCACACGCACTCGGCCCCGATCACCGTCGACTATCTCTCGAACGAGGCCGACCCGGCGGTCCCCAAGACCGACGGCAACTACCTCGCGCTGATGGAGGAGGCGATCGTCGCCGCGGCCGTCAAGGCGTGGGCCACGGCGAGGCCGGCCGAGGCGGGCCTGGCGGTCGCCGACGCGACGGGCATCGGCACCAACCGGCGCGACCCCGCGGGACCGGCCGACCTGGAGGTGCCCGTGCTGCTGGTGCGCGACGCCCCCGGAACCTCCGGGGCCGCGTCGCAGAAGACCATCGCCGCGATGCTTGTGGTGAACATGCACCCCACCGTGCTGCATGAAGACTCCACGCTCATCAGCGGCGACTTCCCCGGGCTGGCCCGCATCCACCTGCAGAAGCACTGGCTGGGCGAGGGCACGCCCGTCCTGCTGCACACCGGCGCGTCGGGCAACCAGAGCCCGCGC
This sequence comes from Planctomycetota bacterium, assembly GCA_026386955.1. GTDB lineage: Bacteria > Planctomycetota > Phycisphaerae > Phycisphaerales > Phycisphaeraceae > JAPLMQ01. The sequence goes on along the minus strand of JAPLMQ010000095.1, from coordinate 19,563 downwards.
CACGTCACCCGCGGCAACAGCTTCGCCGAGGCGGAGCGATTGGGGGCGATCCTCGGCGAGGCGGCGATCAAGGCGGGCAAAACGATCCGTTTCTCGCGCGACCTGCAAGTCGACTGCGCCCAGCGCTTCATCGATTTCCCCCGCCGGCCGTTCCCCGCCATCGCCCAGGCCGAGGCGAACCTCAAACGATCGGTGGCGACCTTCGAGCGATTGAAGCGCGAGGGCGCGGCGCGGACGACGGTGCGCACCGCCGAGTGTGACTGGTTCGGCGCGGAGGAGACGCTGACGCTCGCCCGCGCCGCCGCCGACGGCCGGCTCGACGCCGCGGCCCGCGCGGCCATGCCCGCCGAGGTGCAGGTCGTCCGCATCGGCCCGTGGTCCTTCGTCGGCTGGCCCGGGGAGATGTTCATCGAGTTCGCCCTCGCGGTGCGCAAGGCCCGCCCCGGCGCGTTCGTCATCTCGATGGCCAACGGCGAGTTGCAGGGATACATCGTCACCGAAGAGGCCGCGGCCGAGGGGGGCTACGAGGCCTCGAACGCGATGTTCGCCCCGAGCAGCGGGAAGATGCTGGTCGAGGCGACGCTCGGCCTGATTCCGCCGGCGAGGGGATGAGCGGCCGAGCCCGCGGAGCAGCGCCGATGCCGACCATCCTCAACTTCGATCTGGGCACGACCTACTTCAAGTGCTGCCTCTTTGACGAGCGCGGCGAGCTGCTGGCTGTCCACCGCGCGGCCCCGCCGATCGAGCATCCGTTGAAGGACCAAGGCGAGAACCGCTGGGAGTTGCCGGTGGAGGGATTCCGCGCGGCGATCCGCGCCGGCGTCGCGGGCGTGGGCAAGGCCTCGCCCGCGGGGCTGCGCGACGTCGCGGGCGTCGGCTTCGCGACGCAGGCAAACAGCTTCTGCCTGCTCGACGCCAAGGACGAGCCGTTGACGCCGCTGATCCTCTGGCCCGATGAGCGGGCGGGGGAGTTCGCGGAGGCGATGCGAGCGATCGCGGCGCTGCCGGGTTTTCGTGCACGGACCGGCGTGCCGGAGCTCGTGCCGGTCTTCATGGCGGCGAAGCTGCTTTGGTTGCAAAGGCACGAGCGGGCTGCGTGGGCCCGGGCGACGCGGGTCAGCCTCATCAGCGACTACCTCACGCTCTGGCTCACCGGCGAGCGGATGACCGACGCGGGCGTCGCCGGGCTGAGCGGGATGGCCGACGTCCGCACGCTCAAGTGGTTGCCGGACGTCCTCGGGCAGGTAAGGTTGCGCGACGGAATGCTGTCGCGGATCGTGCGCCCCGGAACGGTGGCGGGGCCGGTGATGGATCACGCGGCGGACGCGCTGGGCCTGCCGCGAGGCTGCCGCTTTGTCATCGGATCGCTCGACCAATACGCCGGTGCGATCGGCGCGGGCAACATCTCCGCCGGGGGCGTCTCGGAGACGACCGGCACGGTCCTCGCGGCCGTGCGCTGCGCGGCGAGCGTCGATCCGGGCGCAGCGTCGGGGGAGTACCAAGGGCCGTCGTTCCGCGAAGGCGCCTACTACCGCATGTCGTTCGGCTCGACCTCCGCCAATCTGCTCGAGTGGTATCAAAAGCAATTGCCCGACGGTCCGACGTTCGAATCGCTCGGCGAGGCCGCGGCGATGGTCGAGCCCGGCGCGGGTGGGTTGAAGGTCAAGGCTCGGGCCGACCTGGAGAAGTCCCTCTGCGCGGGCGTGCCCGGCGCGGAGGCCATCCGCGGTTCATCCAACGAACGAGGCCAGGTCACGCGGGCGATCATGGAGGCCGTGGCCTTCGCGCTGCGCGACCATCTTGCGGTCCTCTGCGCCGACGGCCCCGCGAAGGAGGTCCGCTCCACCGGCGGGGCGGCGCGGAGCCCGCTCTGGATGCAGATCAAGGCCGACGTCGTCGGCCTCCCCTTCGCCGCGACGGTCTGCCCCGAGCCGACGAGCCTGGGCGCGGCGATCCTCACCGGCGCGGGGCTGGGGTGGGGGACGGTCGAGGAGTTGGCGGGGCGATGGGTGCGGACACGACCCGCTTGCGTGCCAGATGCGGCGCGACACGCGATGTATCAGCGGCTAGGGAGTCCGGTGGTGCCGTGAGGCGGCGGGGGCATTGCCTTGTTAGCCGGAAGCGCAAGCGACGGGACGGGGGTGAACCAAATCACGGCCACGATGAAATCACATGGGTCGCGTCCCGTCGAACAACCGTGCGGAAATGTCGTTGGAGTTGAGCATTCGCGAATCCAGGCGCAGCAGTGAACTGATCGGCCCCTGTCCCGTCGCTTGCGCGTCCGGCTAACAGTATCAAGGGCTTCGCCTCACTCCTCCGGCTCCCGGCCCGACGCGGGAGCGTCGAGGTACCACGTCAGCTTGCCGTCGGTCGGCATGACGCCCATGATCGGCATCGCCGCCGGGTTCGGCCCGCCGGACTTCATTTGCGCGTCGATCCGCCGCAGCGTGGCGTTCTTCTTCTGGCCCACGACCAGCACCGCCAGCTTCCTCGCCGCGTTGAGCAGCGGGTAGGTCATCGTGACGCGCGGCGGGGGCGTGACGGCGGGGCCCTCGTTCGCCACGATCAGCCGCTGCGTCTCCGCCAGCGCGGGCGAGCCGGGGAAGAGGCTGGCGGTGTGGGCATCGTCGCCCATGCCCAGCAGGACGAAGTCGAGCCGCGGGATCGGATCGGCTGCGGGCGCGGGCTTCACCGGCGCGGGCGTGGCGGGCGACGCCTTGCGAGCGAGCTCATCAGGCTGAGGTGGGGCGACGTAGGCCGGCTTCGCGAAGACGCGGCGAAGCTCCTGCTCGTACTCGCCCGCGGGGTCGTTCCCCTCGACGGGCATGGGGTGGAGTTGCCGGGCCTTCATCGGCACGTGGTCGGCCAGCGTCTCCTTGATCATCTTCCAGTTCGAGCGGTCGTCTGCATACGGCACCCGCCGCTCGTCGACCAGCCAGAGGTGCGCGTGCTGCCAGGGGATGTGGCGGAAGCGCGGGTCGGTCACGAGGCGGATGAGGAACGGCTCAGGCGTCTTGCCGCCCGAGAGCGCGACGTGGAAGACGCCTCGCTTGCCGATGGCGTCGATGGCGCTGCCGAGCATCGCCGAGGCGAGGTCGTCGTAGAGGAGGTCGGCGTCGGGGGCGACGTGGACCTCGCCGGGGAGTCGCAGGGGTGGATTGGGCACGCGCGGGTCCTGATGATGAAGCTGTGGATGGGAAAGCCGCCGGGCGCCGGCCAAGGCGGCTCAAATCATAGCGGTTCGGGCGTGGGAGGATGGGCAAGATTGAGGCTCCGCACAGGACGTTGCCCGGGGCTCGCCCGCCGCCGGTCGCGGTTGCATCGCAGGGCCGGATGGCCTACATTTTGGGGCCCGATTTTGACCGGCCAAGTTCACCGGAACGGGCTCGCCCGATCCGGCTCACCGACCCAGGAGATCCCCATGGCTGTTGAAAAGCTCTACGACAAGGACGGCTCGCTGGACGCCCTGCGCGGCAAGACCGTGGCCGTGCTCGGCTACGGCAGCCAGGGCCACGCCCACGCCCAGAACCTGCGCGACTCGGGCATCAAGGTCATCGTCGCCAACCGCGCCGACTCGCCCAACGGCCGGCTCGCCATCGAGCACGGCTTCAAGCCGATGGAGGTCGCCGACGCCATCAAGCAGTGCGACATGTTCATCATGACCTTGCCCGACGAGGTCCAGCCCGAGGTCTATGAGAAGTCGATCAAGCCCAATCTCCGCCCCGGGATGATCTTCGGCGCGACCCACGGCTTCAACATCCACTTCAAGACCATCGTCCCCCCCAAGGACATCGACGTCATCATGGTCGCCCCCAAGGGCCCCGGCCACACCGTCCGCAGCGAGTTCGAGCGCGGCGGCGGCGTCCCCTGCATCCTCAGCGTCTACCAGGACGCCTCGGGCAAGGCCAAGCAGATCGGCCTCTCGTGGGCCATCGGCGTCGGCGGCGGGCGCTCGGGCGTCCTCGTCTGCTCCTTCAAGGACGAGTGCGAGACCGACCTCTTCGGCGAGCAGGCCGTGCTCTGCGGCGGGCTCAGCGCCCTGATCAAGACCGGCTTCGAGGTCCTCACCGAGGCGGGCTACCCCCCCGAGATGGCCTACTTCGAGGTCTGCCACGAGCTCAAGCTCATCATCAACCTCATCGAGCGCGGCGGGCTCAATTACATGCGCTTCTCGATCTCCAACACCGCGGAATTCGGCGACTACCACACCGGCCCGAAGATCATCACCGAGGAGACCCGCAAGGTGATGAAGCAAGTGCTGGCCGACATCCAGACCGGCAAGTTCGCCAAGACCTTCCGCGACGACTACGCCAACGGCTTCAAGTGGTTCAAGGAGCAGCGCCGCAAGGACCACGACCACCCTGTCGAGGTCACCGGCAAGCAGCTCCGCTCGATGATGCCCTGGCTCAAGCCGGTCGAGATGTGATCGACGCAATCGGCGTCGTGCCGACGTCGGCGGAAATCCATTGATTGAATGATCACGGCCCGAGGCGCTCCGCCTCGGGCCGTTGTTTTTTGCGTGAATGGCTTACTCAAGCAAATGCCAGAGAAACTTCACGGTGAGCAGAATGGGAAATCCAAAAAATGGGAGAACATGCATGGGACCAGCCCATCGGATCATGCCCATGTATGGTCCATCGCCGCTCATGCTCGGGAGCATCAGGATCACATACAGCCAGATGCCCGCAACTGGAAGGAACCGCCAGGACGACCTGACCCGATCCATCAGAATTGATGCGATCAGGTAAGGGACGACGGAAAGAAGCAGAACGATCGTGCAGAATGTCCGCACCATGTAGGCGGCAACTTGGTCTGGGTCTGAAGGCCAATTCTGTAGCCGGGCGTCGGGTTGAGTGAAGTGCACAGCGACCTGAGCCAGACACAGCAGGAACAGAAGAACCGTGATGATGATCAGAATGCGTCGTGCCAAGCGTCTGCCTTTAGCAGCCAATACGCGGCCGACCCCCGTTTCGTTGTAGACGGATGATGCCTCGGCATCGATGAGGCTTTGCAACTACACCTCTTCATTTGGCATCCCCACCCCCGCGTCCTACGATCCGGCGCTTTTGTTACCGCGCCGTCATCCCCACCGAAAGCCCCCCATGTCCGCCTCCACCCCGCATCCTCACGACGACCACGCCGCGGCCTTGAAGAACCCCGACGGCTCGTGGAAGTTCACCAACGCCCTCGCCAAACAGACCAGCCCCTACCTGCTCCAGCACGCCCACAACCCCGTCGACTGGCACGCCTGGGGCCCGCAGGCGTTTGAGCTGGCGCAGAAACAGAACAAGCCCATCTTCCTCTCCATCGGCTATTCCACCTGCTACTGGTGCCACGTCATGGAGCGGCAGTCTTTCGAGAATGTCGCCACCGCCACGGTGATGAACGAGCACTTCATCAACATCAAGGTTGACCGCGAGGAACGGCCCGACGTCGACGACATCTACATGATGGCGGTGCAGCTCATGACCGGGCACGGCGGCTGGCCGATGAGCGTCTTCCTCACACCCCCGGGCGCCGCGGGGCCGGACGACCCCGGGCTCAAGCCGTTCTACGCGGGGACCTATTTCCCGCCCGAGCCGCGACACGGGATGCCCAGCTTCCCCGACCTGCTCCGCGGCTTGGCGCGAGCCTGGACGCAGCAGCGCGGCGACGTGATGGAGCAATGCGAGCAGGCGGCCCAGGGCGTGCGCGAGCAGCTCGCCCGCCGCGACGAGCCCGGCGAGGTCGGCCCCGAGATGGTGCAGGCCTCTGCCAACGGCTTGCTGCGCAACTACGACGCCCGCCACGGCGGCTTCGGCGGGGCCCCCAAGTTCCCCACGCCCGTCAACGTCCTCTTCCTCCAGCGCGTCTTCCTCAACAACCCCAACGCCTCGCTCGGCGACGCCATCGCCCACACCCTCGACGCCATGGCCCGAGGCGGGATGTACGACCAGGTCGGCGGCGGGTTCCACCGCTACTCCACCGACGAACGCTGGCTCGTCCCGCACTTCGAGAAGATGCTCTACGACAACGGCCAATTGCTCGAGGCCTACGCCCGCGCCCAGGCCATCGCGCCGCCCAAGGGGGAGCCGGGGCTCTATCGCCGCGTGATGAGCCAGACGTGCGAGTACCTGCTGCGCGAGATGACCGACCCGACCGGCGCGTTTTGGTCGGCCCAGGATGCCGAGGTCGACGCGCGTGAGGGCGGGAACTACCTCTGGACGCCGGACCAGGTGCGCGAGGCGGTCGCCGACCCGGCCTTGGCGGAGCTGGCCTTGAAGCTCTACGGGCTCGACCGCGGGACGAACTTCCAGGACCCGCATCACACGGAGGAACCACCTTCGAACGTGCTCTATCTGCCCGTGCCGCTGCTCGATTTCGCCGCGAAGGCGGGACGGTCGCTGGACGACCTGCTGGCCGCGAAGGCGGAGATCGACCGGCGCATGCTCAAGGCGCGGCTGCAGCGCAAGCAGGCGTCGACCGACGACAAGGTGCTCACCTCGTGGAACGGGATGGCGATCGCGGGCATGGCGATGGCGGGGGCGGCGCTCAACGAGCCCCGGTACACGAAGGCGGCAGCCGGCGCGGCTGACTATCTGCTCGCGAAGATGCGAGACGCCCGCCGCGGGCTGCTGCGCACGATGCGCAAGGGCGAGGCGAAGATCGACGGTTTCCTCGACGACTACGCCGCGCTCGCCCACGGCTTGATCGAGCTGCATCGCGCGACGGGCGAGGCCCGTTGGCTCGAGGCCGCGAAGGAGATCGTCGCCGAGGCGCAGCGGCGCTTCGCGGAAGAGCCCGAGGCGGAGACCGCGGAGGACGCCCCGCTGGCCGGCGGGTACTTCGACACGCTCGCCAACCGTCCGGATCTTTTCGTGCGCACTCGCTCGACCTATGACGGCGCGATCCCCAGCGGGAACAGCCAGATGGTCCACAACCTGCTCGACCTGTTCGAGCTGACGGGCGAGAAGGGTTTTTTCGCCCGCGCATGGGGCGACCTCGCCTCGTTCTCCGCGGCGATGCGCCGCTCGCCCTCGGGCATGCCGCACATGCACCACGCGCTTCTGCGGGCCTTGGAGCTGGCACCGCGGGCGGCGGGCGAGGAGGCGCACGGCGCGAAGCCGGCCGAGCCGACGAAGCGAGGGGGGACGGGCGCGGACGACACGCGCCGGCTGCCGCTGCGCGTCGCGGTGGAGCCCGACCGCATCGAGCTGGGCGACGAGCCGGTGGAACTGGCGGTGACGTTGAAGGTCCATCCGGAATATCACCTCAACGCACACGAGCCGGGGATCGAGGGTGTGGTCGCGACGGCGCTCCGGCTGGAAGGCGCGGCGGGCTGGGAGATGGAGGTCGTCTACCCCACGGGCAAGCCGAGGCGGTACGCCTTCGCCGACCGGCCGCTCGCTGTCTACGAAGACACCGTGGTACTGCACGCGACGATCCGCCGAAGGGCGACGCCCAGCGGCGAGGCTTCGCTCGGCCCACCCCGGCTGACGCTGCGGTTCCAGGTCTGCACCGACCAGACCTGCCTCGAGCCGCGCGAGGAGGAGTTGCCGGTGGAGTTGGTCCTCGCCGGCTGATCGGCGTGGCGGGTTATAGTGTCGCCCGGCAGACGCGCGAGCACCGACTATGGAATACCCACCGCCACGCCTCGTCGGCAACGAGCCCGAGCCCGACGACGACTCGAAGGCCGGCCACGACGCGGGTCGGAGGGCCGACCGCGACGCCGACCCCGACGCCGAGGGCTTGCCTCCGACGATCAAGCTGCCCGACCGCCTCGCCTTCGCGCGCGACCAGCACCTCGCCCGCGTGGCCTCGAACGGCATCGGGCTGGTCGTCCTGCTCCTGCTCTGGCTGGTCGTCCCTGGGCGCTACCCCAAGCTGCTTCTTTTTCTCGCGTTGTTGATGGGGACGTTGCTGTTGTCGAATCTGTTGCGATGGCGCATCGCCCGCCAGGCCGCCGACCGCGGCCACTGACTCCATCCACCCATCAACCCAAGCCGACATCGATTCGCATGATCGACACCCATTGCCACCTGACCTATGCCCCGATCGCCGAGCAGTTCGGCGCCGTGATGGAGCGGGCCCGCGCCGCCGGGGTCGACCGCATGATCTCCATCGGCACCGCGCCGCCCGACGCGGAAAAGGCCGCGTCGCTCGCGGCGTTGTTTCCGGGCATCTACTCCACCGTCGGTCTGCATCCGCATTACGCCGCGGACTGGCGCGATCAGACGGCCTTCGCCGAGGCCGTGCGGAGGATCGCCGCGCTGCCCAAGGTCGTCGCCCTGGGCGAGATGGGGATGGACCGGCACTACCCCGACCCGCCGCTCGCCGACCAGCAGCGCGTCTTCGAGTGGCAGTTGGCGCTTGCCGCCGAGCTGAACAAGCCGGCGGTGATCCACAACCGCGAGGCGACCGACCTGGTCATCCCGATCATCCGCGCCTCGGGGATCAACCCGGCCCGGTTCGTCTTCCACTGCTTCACGGGGAGCGACGCGGAGCTCGACGCGATCCTCGAGCTTGGCGCGTGCGTCAGCTTCACCGGCGTGGTGACCTTCAAGACGTCCGCTGATTTGTTGGCGCGGTCGAACCGCGTGCCGATCGGCCGCGTGATGATCGAGACCGACGCGCCCTACCTCACGCCCGCGCCGTTCCGGAAGGTGAAGGTGAACGAGCCGGGTTACGTGGTCTACGTGGCGAAGGCGATGGCGACCTCGCGCGGGATGAGCGAGGCGGACTTCGTCGCGCAGGTCGACGCGAACGCGGAGCGGTTTTTCGGGATTCCCGCGAAGGGGGCGTGAGGCACGCGGGAGATGTGGTCCGAGATGGAAATCTTTGGTGCCACATGTCATCGTACTCGTGACATGTGCCGGCAGACTGATCGCTCACGATCTCGATGAAGCCGCGTCCGGCCATCTCGAAAGACGGTGGTCCAAGGGTCCCGACGTCTATTGTCGGATGGGGATCGCACGTCATTCCAAGACACATGTCACGAGTACGATGACATGTGGCACCAGGCGTGGGAGCCATTGGCGCCAGTTCGATGGTCGGATTCTTTATGCAGGCGGCAGCGACTGGACCCAAGCCGATCACGCCGCGAGGCCGGAGTTGGCGAGATACGCGCTCAGCCGCATGCGGTCGTCGGCGTGGTTGAAGGAGTCGAACTCCAGGCCCATGCGGACCGGGCCGGGCTCGTCGTGGTCGTCGTGGCGGCGGACGATGTGGCCGGTGGCGTGAATGGTCGTCTGCCTCGCGCCCGGGAGCATGGCTCGGACCTCGACCTGTGTGCCGGGGTCGAGGTCGCAGTCGAGCTCGATGCGCATGCCCGTGTCGCTCACGTCGTAGATGAAGCCGGTCCAGATGTACTTCTCGCGCCCCATCGGGCGGACGCGGACCAGCGTGTACATCGCGGGGAGTTTGAGGCGGGGGGCTTGGCGGGCCTCGGCGATTCCGGGGGCGGGGGTTCCGGGAGCGGCGGGGACGGACGTTTTGCGGGGCATGAGTCGATTCCTAAGGGCTCGTTGTGGATCGGGCGAGCCCCTGCATTTCCCTATCGTCGCGCCGGGGCGCCGAGTTAAGCGCCCCAAACGAGATATTTGGCACAAGTGGGATAAAAGGCCTGGACTTGTTAGCCGGACGCGCAAGCGACGGAAGTTGGTCTTCGCATTTGGATCACAAGTTCTTCGGTTCCCTGCGACATCCAAAAACAACATCCGTCGCTTGCGCGTCCGGCCAACAATGCACGCGTCGCTCTCCGTCCTTTGCATGTTCCGCGGGCGACTTCCATAATGCGGTGATGAAGGCACGCTCCCCAGGCCAGATGCGTCCGGTGAAGATCGAGCGATATCCCACGGCCGCGCCGGGGAGCGTGATGATCACGCAGGGCCAGACGCGTGTGCTCTGCACCGCGAGCCTCGACGAACTGCCCAAGTGGATGAAGGCTCCATCGGAACCCAAGCCCGGCTCCGGCTCGGCAGAGCCCGCTCGTGGCTGGGTCACCGCGGAATACGCCATGCTCCCGGGCTCGACCCCGCAGCGCAAGAAGCGCGGCACCGACAGCCGCGGCACCGAGATCCAGCGGTTGATCGGCCGCTCGCTCCGGGCCGCGGTCGACCTCACCAAGATCCCCAACCTCTCGATCGCCTGCGACTGCGACGTGCTGGTCGCCGACGGCGGAACGCGGGCCGCGGCGATCACCGGCTCCTACGTCGCGCTGGCCGACTGCCTCGCATTCGCGGCGAAAAAAGGCTTGGTCACCGCCGACGCGCTCGCGGGGCGCGGGCCGATCGCGGCGATCAGCGTGGGCATCATCGACGGCAAGCCGACGCTCGACCTGGATTACCCGCTCGACTCGCGGGCCGAGGCCGACCTGAACGTGGTGATGGACGCCCGCGGGCGGTTCATCGAGGTGCAGGGCACCGCCGAGAAGGCCGCCTTCTCGCGCAAGGAACTCGACGCGCTGCTCGACCTCGCGGCGGGGGGCATCCGCAAGTTGATCGCCGCGCAGCGGCGCGTGCTGGCGGAGTCTCGTTAGTCCGACGCGCAGGCGACGGAGGTTTGGCTGGTGCCACATGTCATCGTACTCGTGACATGTGCCGGTCAACGGAGGCCTCACAGCCTTGCGATGATCTCGAATCTCCGTCGTGACTTCCTGCGATTGATGGGGTTTCGAATACCTCGGGTCGAACGTGGATTTCGCGTCATCCCAAGACACATGTCACGAGTACGATGGCATGTGGCACCAGACAGCGTGAACTTGCAGCGCCGATCCAACATCAGTCGCTTGCGCGTCCGGCCAACAAGAGGCTTGGCATCGCCCACACGCTCTTCGATCGACGGTGATCCCGCATGACCTCCGGCAACAATCACCCCACGATCCCCGCCGACCGCGCCACTCCCGACGCCTCCCCCGGCCTCGGCCGCGCCGTCTTTGCGTTCGCCTTCGCCCTCTTCGCCGCGCGGATGATCTACCTCCTCTGGATCTGCCCCTACGAACTCACCGGCGACGAGGCCCACTACTGGGAATGGTCACGGCGGCTCGCGCTCTCCTACTACACCAAGGGCCCCGGCATCGCCTGGACCATCTGGCTCGGCACGCACCTGCTGGGCGTGAGCGAACTGGGCGTCCGCTGGCTCGCGGTCGTGGCCTCGCTCATCTCGACGCTCGTGGTCGCCGCCCTCGCCCACGACGTCTCCCGCGGCGACCGGCGCGTCGCGCTCCTGGCCGCCGTAGCCTTCAACCTCGCCCCGGGCTACCAGGTGATATCGGTTCTGATGACCATCGACGGCCCATACGTCGCATGTTGGCTCGTCGCTGCGTGGAGCGCGATGCGGGCCTGGATCTCGATCGAGCGCGGGCGCAGCGGTGGGGCGTGGTGGCTCCTGCTCGGGGCCGCGCTCGGCGTGGGGTTCCTCTACAAGTACACCATCTTGCTCCTGCTTCCGGGGTTGGTCCTCTTTGCGCTGCTGCGTCGCAAGCGTTTCGCCCGCGGGCCTGTGTTGCTGGGCGCTTCGGCGGCGCTGCTGGTCGCCGTGGCCGCGGCGAGCCCGGTGATCATCTGGAACGTTCGCGAGGGATGGCCGACGGTGCGCCACCTGCTCGGGCACCTGAAGGTGGAGGGCGGCGACATGACCGGCCGCCCCAAGCCCGCCTGGAGCCCGATATGGCCGGTGGCCTTCCTCGGGTCGCAGATTGCGATGGTCGGCCCCTTCGCACTGCTGCTGATGTGGGGCGGGGCGACCGCGGCCTGGGTGGCGCGGCGCAACGACCCCGCCGCGTGGGACCGCCGGATTCTGCTGCTCTGCATGGGGCTGCCGGTGATCCTCTTCTACGTCGCGATCAGCTTCTTCGTCGAGGCCGAGGGCAACTGGCCCATCGCCGGCTACGCCACGCTGCTCGTTCTGCTCGCCGAGTTCGCCTGCAGCGAACTCGACAGTCGGCGTGCGGCCCTGGAGGTGTGGCGAGCCAAGCCCGAGCCGCGTCCGCATGAGGGGTTCCTTTTGTCCCGCAGGCCCGAGACCGCCGGGCAGATCGCCTGGCATTGGATGGTGGGCTACGGCGTGGCGGCGGCGGTGGTCCTCCACTACCTCCCGCTGGTGGCGGTCCTGCCCGGCACGGCGGGTCTGATGAACCGCGTGGGCGGGTTCAAGGCCCAGGCGGCTCGCGTCGAGGCCCTCCGCGTCGACCTGCGCGCGAAGACGGGGCAGGAGCCGATCCTCGCGGCCGACCTCTACCAACCCGCGAGCCGGCTGGCCTTCTATCTGCCTGACAAGCCGGTCGTGCGCTGCGCGGGCCACCTGATGGGCAATCGCCCCTCGGCCTACGACTACTTCGACGACACGCGATGGGACGACCCCGCGCTGCTCGCCCGGCCCGCGATCCTCCTCGGCGGGAGCGAACCGCAATGGAACACGGCGCTGGAGTGGAACAAGCTCGATGTGGCGTGGCACCCGCCCCCGGGGGACCGATCTTCGGTATTGTGGGTCGCGCGCGGGTTCGACGGCGTGAAGTCGAAGCGCGTCGCGCCGCGATGAATTGCGCCGCGATGAATCAGGCCGTGTGCCTCGCTTGATGCCACGGGCACGGACGACCAACTGGGTGCCGACGATGACTCGCATCTTCAAATGGATCGGCCACCGCCCGTTCTCCGCCACGGCGTTCCTGCTCGTGGGCCTGGTCGGCTGCGCCCTGCTCGACCCACTCGTCCTGCGCGAGGTGCATCTGCCCGCGTGGGAGACGGCCGACTCCTACCGCCTCCTGCGCGTCTGCGGGTACTTCCCCACCTGGCTCGCCGTCGCATGGGCGCTCGTGTTGGTCGACCGCCGCTCCAAGGCCCAGCGCGGCGGCGGCTGGCATCCCGCGGCCTTGCTCCTCAGCGCCGTCGCCCTCTCCGGCCTCGCCTCGGTCGTCCTCAAGATCCTCGTCCGCCGGCTCCGCCCCGACGAGGCCGGCCAATACGCCGCCCGGTTCCGCCCCTTCTCCGACCACTTCCTCCACGGCGGCGGCCTGAGCTTCCCCAGTGAACACGCCGCCGTCGCCTTCCCCGCCTGCTTCGTGCTCTGCCGGCTCTTCCCCCGCGCCTGGCCGGTCTGGCTTCTGTGGGCCAGCGGCTGCGCCCTCACCCGCCTCACCCAGCGGGCCCACTTCCTCTCCGACGTCTACGCCTCGATGCTCCTGGGCCTGCTCGCCTGCGAGATCGTCTGGCGGCTGTGGGGCCCGCGGAATTCCGATGCGGAGCTCGACGACGCGCCCGCGCAATGACGCCGTCTTGTCGACCCAACCGATCTGCTAAATTCCCCCCATGCTCACCGCCGACCAAAAACGCTTCTACGCCGACAACGGCTATCTCGTCCTCCGCGGCCTCTTCCCCCCGGCCGAGGCCGCCGACTATCGCCGCGAACTCTTCGAGACGCTCTCCAAGCCCTGGACCGGCTCGAAGCGCGTGGGCATCAACTACGAGAAGGAGGCCGTCGGGAAGGACCCGGAAAACCCGCTTGCCGCCCAGTTCGTCATGCAGTCGCCGCTCCTGGGCGAGCGCTGGTTCCGCCTGGTCTTCGATTGGCGGCTGGTCGAGCCGATGGTCGACCTGCTCGGGCCCGACATCAACCTGCACGACCAGAAGATCCCCATGAAGCCGCCCGGCCACGTCTCGCACCAGCGCTGGCACCAGGACTGGGCCTACGAGAAGCACGACCGCCCCGAGCTGGCGGCCGTGCTGCTCTACCTCGACGCCACCGCCCCCGGCGCCGGCGCGACCAAGCTCGCCCCCGGCTCGCACAAGCGGGGCGAGATCCCGCACACCCGCGAGGGCATCATGGCCATCCCCGACGAACTCATCACCGAGCCCGTCGAGCAGCCCTCGATGAACGCGGGCGACGCGGTCATCATCCACACCTGGCTGGCCCACAGCGTGGGCGACAACCTCTCGCCGCAGACCAAGTCGATGGTCGCCCACGTCTACAAGACGGCCCAGGCGATCGACACCCACGGCAACACCCGCGCGTTCGGCGAACTGCCAGTGGCCCGCGGCGGCAAGCCGGCGATGCGGTTGATGTATTGAGAACGTGGCCGCTCCGTGCCCCAAGGCCAATTCCAATGCGCACCGGCATCTTCTCGGCACTCTTCACACTCATCGCGATGGTGGCCACCGTGCATGCCGATCCCGCCGTGACGCCGCTTGAATCCCGCCCCGGGAATGTCGTCCTCCTGGGGATGGACCTGACGGTCCGCCTGCCGGAGCCCGCCGACGCCAAGGCCCCGCCCGAGCCTGCCTGGCAAGCCACGGACTACGAAGCCAAGGTCGTCAAGGAGGGGCGCTCCGAGGACGGCTTGGCCCGCCTGGGCCAACTGCCGGTGGGGCACTACGAAGTCCGCCGCAAGGGTTCAAAGGCGTCGGCCGCCGCCGCGGTGCTCGCACCGCTGAAGGTCCGGCCGTCCGTCGATTCACCGATCTGCATCGACGTGGCGATGGCGTGGTTCTACAAGAAGGAGCAGATGCCTGCCGTCGCCAATCTCTGCGCCTTGGCGGGCGTCGGCCGGGTCCGTGATCGGCTCAATTGGAGCCAGCTCGAGCCCGCCGCCGGTTCGTTCGCGCCGCCCGGGGTCTATGACGATTCGGCGGCGGCCCAGTCCGCCGCCGGGTTGGCGATCCTGCAAACAAACCATGTCACGCCCACGTGGGCGAACCCGGACCCGAAGCGCTTTCCACCGGACCTGCGCGACACCCACCGGTTCCATCGCGCGATGGCGGAGCGATGGCGCGGCCGGGTCACCGCGTTCGAGCCCTGGAACGAGGCCGACATCGACATGTTCGGCGGCCACACCGGCTCGGAGATGGCCTCGCTCCAGAAGGCGGCCTTCCTGGGCATCAAGGCCGGCAACCCCGACGCCATCGCCTGCATGAACGTCTTCGCCGTCAGCCGCGAGCAGACCCTCGCCGACCTCGACGCCAACGAGCCCTCGCCCTACTTCGACACCTTCAACCTCCATCACTACGCGGGCGTGGAGAAATTCCCGCAGATTTACTCTGCGTTCCGGCGCGTCGCCGCGGGCAAGCCGATGTGGACGACCGAGTTCCAGATCCTCGTCAAGTGGGAGGGCGATCCGGCCGCGAAGGAGCTGAGCGAAGCGAACCAGCGGCTTCAGGCCGAGCGCGTGCCCGTGTCGTTCGCCGCCGGTCTCCACGAGGGCCCCGTGGCGATGTTCTACTTCGTGCTTCCCCACTATGCGGAGGAGCAGACCCAGTACGGCCTGCTGCACACGGACCTCACGCCGCGGCCGGCCTATGTCGCGCTCGCGGCCGTGGGGCGCTTGCTCGCGGAGGCCAAGCCGGCGGGGCGGCTCGATCCCGCGCCGCCCGGCGTGACGGGATTCCTCTTCAACGCCAAGCCCGACGGCGCGGCCCGCGTGGTGCTCGTCGCTTGGGCCGGCGATGCGATGAATGACGCGCCGGGCGACGCCGCACGCGCCGCGCCGCGCGAAGTAGACCTTCACCTCGCGCCGCTCGCGGTCTTCGACCACCTCGGCAGGACGGTCCCGGTGGACGGCACCATCGTTCGCCTCGGCCGAGCGCCGGTCTATGTCCTGCTGCCCGTAGATGCAGCCTCCCGCCTCGCCGCCGCGCCCGGAAAACCCGTCCCGCCGCGTGCCGCACCCGCGGCCTCGCCCGCAGCCTCGCCAATTGTCCTCCAGGCCGTGATGACTCGGGAGCAGATCGACCTCGACAACTCGGCCTTGCGGGTCCCATCGCTGAAGCCCACCTCGCTCTCGGTCTTCGCCTACAACTTCTCCGACAAGCCCGCCCGCGGCCTGCTGTCCATCTCCCCGCCCGGCGACTGGAAGATCACGGTGCCCCAAACGCTGGAACTCGCCCCCGGCGAGCGCAAACGGATCGAGTTCACCCTCGACTGCAACGGCGCGACGCCGGAGCGCGTCGCCACGCTTCGGCTTTCCGCCGACATGGGCGGGCACGGCCGGGCCGTGCTCTCGTTCCGCGTGATGCCCCAGCCGCGGATCGTGCCCGCCTCCAGCCTGGTCCCCCTCAAGGACGCGGCCGATGTGAAGCGGTTCACGCCCGACGCCTCCCCCGGGGCGAAGGCGACGCTGCAGCCCAGCGAGAACGGGGTTGCCGTGGATGCGGCCTTGATCCCCGGCGACCGCTGGATCTACCCCCGGCTGGACCTGCAGCCGACGGAACGCGCCCCCGCCGGCGCGAAGTCGTTCCGCATGCGCGTCAAGGCCATCGAGGGCAACGCCAGGTTCCGCGTCCTGTTCGTGAAGTCCAACGGGGCCATCTACGTCGGCGACTCGCTCGACCCGCAGCCCAAGCCCGGCGAGACGCTCGACCTCATCTTCGACATCGCCTCCGCGGGATTCGGCAAGGGGTTCTCCCCGCCCGACCCGGACGGCCGGCTGACGCCGCAGGAGATCGTGGCCCTGAAGATCGGCTGCAACGCCGTCGACGGGCGGGTGCGCTATGAGGTCGGCGATTTCAATTGGGTGAAGTGAGGCGAAACCGGTTGTAAAGGCCCGGGCCGCCGCCTTTCGCCCCGGAGGGGCGGAGGTGGAACTCCCAACGAGTCGGCATCGACCGCCTCTTGTAGGGTGGGTTGAGCGTAATCGCGAAGCCCACCGCTTGGGCGCACGGCCAAGCGATGCCGGGCGGGATCGACGGCGGCCGGAATTGTTAGCCGGACGCGCCAGCGACGGAGGTTTGCCTTTCGCGTTTTGTCTGCGCCTCAGCCGCGGCGATGCCCGATCACACGCGCCGTTGGCTGTCGGCCCAAATGTCGGGCGGGTCCGGCTTGTTCAGGCATCGCAGGCCCAGTTTTCCGCCCACCGCCGCACCAAGCAGGAATCCAAACGGAACAGTGAATATGCCGACAATCGCGACGCTCCCGGCGCTTGGATCCCCCGGATCTTGCCACTTCGAATACATGGCAAGGCCCATCGCAACACCGATTCCAAGGGCGGTTCCGGCAATGGCGCCGAGGATCGGAAAAAGACAACCCCACAATAGTTTCATGACGGCAACTCCCCGGCCGAAACTGATGATTCGGGCATCAATCGCCTGCGCGTGTTGTCGGAGCATGGTGGATGATGAGGTGATTCTACATCCTGTGACGGACTGATATGGACGGCGGGCAACCCATCAAACGTATTTCAGCAGGATGTCGGCGTACGGCGCGGCGTCGGGGCCGCAGTTGACCAAGTAGTCGATCGGGCACTCGACTTCAAGGCTGGCGCCTTTCACGCGCTTGATACTTCGCGCGGGCAGGCCTGCCTTGACCAAGGCTTTGTTGAGTTGGCTATAGGCCCGGGACATGCGCGGCATCCGGTGGAATAGGATCATCACCTCATCCCCGAGATGATTGATCACCTTCACCGCAATCCTACCCGACTTGGGCTTGTCGAATGGGCGTGAGGTGTCGCTGTTGAGCGTCGCCCAGGTATCGGGGTTGATCTCGGCCTTGAGGGTCGTCTTCAGGGCGCTGTAGGGGTCGTTCGCCCCCAGGAAGTAGGCGTGGCGGACGAAGAAGCTCTCCTCGTTGTAATCCGTGTCCACAAACCAGCAGGCGATTTCGTCGACGCTGCTTGGCTCAACTTTGCCGATCTGGGGCTTGAAGATTTGGAGAGGACCTTGCCCCGATGATAAAGGGCGGAGGATTGAGTTTGGACCTTCGGAGGTGGCTTCACGGCCACACCCATCGGATCGCACAGGCCATTCGGGCGCTCTTCACCCATGAATCAACGGGCTTGACGAGGGCCGGCGCGACCCAACCATCAAACACCGATATTCAGTTCGAGTGCAGTGGCTGTTGCTATCTGGGTGGCTACCTTGTTCTCGCCCGCAACTGGGCTGAGCTCACTTTCGCCCACGCTGCCCTGCACGGCCCGCTGGCGGCCCCCAGACACGCCGCTTGCCGCTGGCCGGCACCGTTGGCCTCAACAACGCCGAGCGCCCTGGCGGCCAAGGCAAGTCGGATACGCAATGAGTCACCAAAAATGTCTACGCTACCGCTTCCTACTTCGGGGCCATGAACTCGATCCGTGAGTGATCGGGGTCGAACAGCAAGAACGGGAACTTCTCTTGCTTGCCGCGCGTGGTTTGCACCGGCGTCAGCGTTGCCCCACGATCGACGGTCTGCTGATAGGCAGCGCGGGCGTCGGAGGCCGTCAGGCACAAGTGCGTCTTGATGCCTCCCTGATGCCGATCGAACTGCGACGGCCGGGCCGATAACTCAACGAACTCGCCGCTGCCGCCGGGCAAATCCAGGTGGATCGCATACACCGTTCCGTTCTGGCGCTTCTTCACGCTTCCAGGGCGAAAGCCCAGCGTTTCCACGCAGAACTTCCGCCCCTTTTCCAAGTCACCCGCCACGAGCCCCAGGTGGTTCACACTGGCGCTAATACGGCGGTCGCTTAAACCCTTGCCAAGTGCGTCAGTGTGCAACGAACCGGCCGTGTATTGCACAAAGTCGAGACGGTCGAGTTCCAGTCCCGTAGGTTTGGGAATCGAGAACATCAAGTTACCGTCAGGCCCTTTGCCGATTGCGGCCGGTGCCACGCCGCGCCGGGCAAGGGTACTGTGCAATTTGTCGATGTCGTCGGTCCAGAACCCCGCATAGCGGATCGGCGCGGGCTGCTCAGGCCGCAGGCCGGGAAAGACTTCGATGAACTGCCGGTCGTTGATCTTGAAGCAAGCGGCGGCCGCGCCCAGGCGATCCGACGCCGGTAAACGGAAAACCTCCTCGAAGCCCAATACATCGTGATAGAAGGCGCGCGATTTATCGAAGTCGCTCACCTGGATGCCCACGTGCGCAATGCCTCGCAGCGGGAGCAGAAGTAGAACGGCGATGTGAGCTTGCAGCGCGGTTCTCATGTTCATAGCACTTAACCGAGATTTCCTGGATGAACTCGGGCCCGCGACCGTCGCGGGCCACATCGCAGCAGTCTACCGTTTGATTCCCGTCAGACAAAGCGGAATCCGTGCCTGCGCAGCCTTGAACCGGCGTTTGACCGGCCGTGAAGTCGCCTTCCTGGGCTGCTGACGCAGAGTGTTCGCCGCCCACGGTCAGACCGATCGCGCTGTTCGGTGCTGGCTGCTTCGATTTCCGGCTTGGCGCGGTCATGTCGGTCTCGGAGTCAGCAGCCGCAGCCGCTCGATGCGGCGCAGGATAGCGGCGAATAGGGGTCGGGGGATCGCCACCTCCGCCATCTGGAACACCACGCGCCGGGCGTGGCGCACGACCTTGGTGCCGACCTTGATGAGCTTGTCCCGCAGCGTGGTGAGCGTCCAGTGCTTGACGGCTTGGGGCAACGCCAGCCGCCGCAGGAAGTTGCCCAGGTTGTACGCCAGGGCGAAGAGTTGCAGCCGCGCCTGATTGTCCGCGAAGTCGTGACAGGACAGCCGCGTCCAGTTCAAGGCCAGCTTGCCTTCCTTGATGCACTGCTCCGCCGTGCCCCGGCCGTTGTAGAACCACACCACCGGGGCGGCCCCGCCGCCCATGTTCGTGACGATGAACCCCACGCGGGGGAACAATTCGTCCTTGTGCCACTCGACTTTCGCCACGACACGCCGG
>JAPLMQ010000241.1 GCA_026386955.1 Planctomycetota bacterium | reverse complement strand
GCCCGCGCCGCTGGGGCCGACGAAGGCGATCATCTCGCCCGGGGCGGCCTCGAGGTTCACGCCCTTGAGCACCGGCTCGGTCACGCCCGGATAGGTGAAGCCCACGTCGCGCAGCGTGATCCGCCCCGGCGGGGTGTTGGCCGGGATGCGACGGGCCCCCGGGCGGTCGGGCATCTCCGTCGGCTCGCCCAGCACGTTGAGCACGCGGTCGAACCCCGCGAGGCTGTTCTGGAACTGCGTGGCGCTCGACGCGAGCAGCTCGAGCGGGCCGAGCAGCCAGCCGAGGTAGGCCAGGAACATCATCAGGTCGCCCAGCGTCATCGCGTCCTTGGCGGCGAGCGTCCCGGCGAGGACGCGGGCCTGGTCGTCGAGGATGCGCGAGCCGCCGTACCAGAAGAGGGCGGCCGTCGCGCCGGGGATCAGCATGCCCCACGCGACGTCGATCACCCGGCTCCATGTCCACGCGAGCAGCTCTTGCCTGGCCATCAGGGCGTTGTTGCGCGTGAACTGCGAGGCCTCGCTGCGCTGGCGCGAGAAGCTGCGGACGACGCGCATCCCGCCGAAGGTCTCGGTGGCGTGGCTGTCGGTGTGAGTGCGGGTGGCGCGGATGTCGGAGAAGAGGGGGCGGATGCGCCCGATCCAGGTCTTGTGCGTGAAGTAGACCATCGGGAAGAGGACCAGCGAGCCCAGGAGCAGCCGCCAGTCGGTGAAGGCGAGGATGGTCAGGCTGCCCAGGAGCTGCACGATCGCCCGCCAAGGGTTGAAGAGCATGGCGAAGATCAGCTCGCCCACCCCGCCCGCGTCCTCGCGCAGGAGGCTGGCGGCCCCGCCCGACTTGAGCTCGTAGACGCGGTGCAGCGGCAGCCGGACGGCGTGGTTGAAGACCTTCCGGCGGAGCGCGACCTGGATGCGCTTGGTGATGCGCGTGGCGTGGAAGCGGGCCCACATGTTGAGGAAGATCGAGACGACCGCCAGCGCCACCGTCGCCAGCGCGATGAAGGCCAGGAGCCGCCGGGGCTGGTCGGGCAGGTAGGGCGCCAACTGCCCGGGCACGGTCTGGTCCAGCGGCTTCCCCGCGAGGACGCTGTCGAAGACGATCTTCGTGCCGTAGAGCGGGAGCAGCCCGAGCAAGGTGGAGAGGGTCGTGCAGAGGAGGACCGCGGCGATCATCAGTCGGAAGGGGCGCAGCTCGGCATAGAACCCGTGGAGCAGGACCCAGAAAGACCGCTGGCGCTTGTGCCCGATGCCCGGGGAGGAGCCGATGCCGGGCGACCACCCGTGCGTCTTGGCGCTGCTCGCTGCCGTGCCCTTGGCGAGCCGTTCCTTGAAGTCCTCTTTGTACAGGTCGAACCGGCGGCGGCTGCTCTTGTTGGCGCTCTGCATCGGGGAATGATAGCAGCGGGATTTGTTAGCCGGACGCGCAAGCGACGAGACGGGGGTCGAACAAACCACAGCCGAGACATGGCATGCGTATGGCCCATTGGAGCCCAGCGGGGCTTTGGATTGGGTGGCCCCCGTCCCGTCGCTTGCGCTTCCGGCTAACAAGACGGGCCGATCAGACATGGACTTTGCCCCCCGCCCGGAGCAGAATAGCCTGCCGCCCACGCATCACCGGAGTCGATCGTCGTGATTCGAGACGAGAGCAACGTGAAAGGCCGTCGGACGTCGCAGCGCGACGCGATCCGGGCCGTGTTTGACCAGGCCGGCCGGCCGCTGTCGCCGCAGGAGGTCTTGCTCGCGGCCAAGAAGCGAGTCCCGCGCCTGGGCATCGCGACGGTCTACCGCACGGTCAAGGGCTTCGTCGACGAGCATTTCCTCGCGACGGTGGATCTCCCCGGCGAGCCGCCGCGGTACGAGCTGGCGAAGCTCAGCCACCACCACCACTTCCATTGCAGGTCGTGCGGCAAGGCGTTCGACATCCCCGGCTGCCCGGGCCACATGCGGCTCACCACGCCCGCGGGGTTCGTCGTCGAGGAGCATGAGATCGTGCTGTATGGACGGTGCCCGGACTGCGCGAAGGGGAAGTAGCGGAATTCCGGCCGCTCAGGCCTCGCCGAACGCGGCGTGGTAGACCCAATCGATCGGCTGCAACGACGCCTGCAGAAAGACATCGACACGCCCCGACCAGCCGACGATGCGTTCCATGTCGCCGGCACCGGAGCCGCGGCTACCCAGACGACAATTCAACCACTCGATTTCATCGGCGGTGGGCGATGCCCGCATCTGAAGATGAAAGGGCGCGATCGCTTGATCTGAAATCAGGATGCATACGCCTCTGAATTCAACTCGGAGATGATCGGTTTTCACGGCCTTCGAAAGAAAGAAGCCGTCGAGGGATTCCGATTTCCAATAGGGATACACCTCCGACAGGATCTCTGGAAGGAAATACTCCAGGCTGGAGAGAACCTCTCGCAGCGGCGCTGATTCCGTGAGCGTGCTGCCGGATGCAACCCCGTCAAGCAGGACCCGGAGGGCTTGAGCGGCTTGTGCCTCGGATTTGGACATTGCCGATCTACGCCTTCGCTTCCGCCATCAACCGCCGCCACCGCCCGATGCACATCAACGGGAAATAGAGCTTGTAGAGGTGATAGCGCAGGTAGAAGACCTTCGGGAAGCCGGTGCCGGTGAACCAGTCCTCCTGCCACGTACCCGAGGGGAGCTGCGTCTTGCAGAGCCACGCGACGCCCGCCTGCACGCCGGGGTCGTCGGGGCCGAAGATCGCCATCATGCCCATCGTGCCCCAGGCCGTCTGGCTGGCCGTGGAGGGGCCCTGCCCCTTGAGCGACGGGTCTTCGTAGGTGTCTGCCGTCTCGCCGAACGAGCCGTCGGGCTTCTGCGCGCCGCGCAGCCAGCGGCCCGCCTTCTGCACCCATTCGGCCTTCATGTCCTGCCCGATGAGCTGCAGCCCGCAGACGGCCTGCCACGTGCCGTAGATGTAGTTGATGCCCCAGCGCCCGAACCAGCAGCCCGCGGGGTCCTGCTTCGAGCGGAGGAAGACCAAGGCCTCCTTCACGGCCGGGTGGTCGATGCGGTAGCCCAGATGGCTGAGGCACTCGAGCGTGCGCCCGGTGATGTCGGCGCAGGAGGGGTCCTGGATCGCGTTGTGGTCGGCGAAGGGGACGTACTCGAGGATCTGCCGGCTCTGGGCCCCGCGGTCGAAGGCCGCCCAGCCGCCGTCGTCGTTCTGCAGGGCGAGGAGCCACTTGGCCCCGCGGTGCGCCGCCGCCTCGGCCTCGGCGCCGCCGATGCATTGGAGCGCCATCGCCACCATCGCCGTGTCGTCGACGTCGGGATAGAACTGGTTGTCATACTCGAAGAACCACCCGCTGGGCTCGACCTTGTATTTGGCGTTCGCCGCCCAGTCGCCGACGATCTTGCATTCCTTCGCAAGCAGCCACTGCGTGCAGCGGCGCATCGCGTCGGTGTCGCTGGCGAGGCCGGCGTCGGTCAGGGCGTAGGCGGCGATGCCGGTGTCCCAGACGGGGCTGAAGCAGGGCTGGATGCGGATCTGCTTGTTCGCCTCGTCGCGGATCTTCAGGTCGTCGAGGTGCTTCTCCGCCTCGACGAGCACGGGGTGGTCGCGCTTGTAGCCCAGGTCGCCCAGCGCGATGTGGATGTAGACCATCGGCGGGAAGATGGCGCCAAGCCCGGCCGAGTTCGCGGTGTGGCTGACGATCCAGTTCTCGATGCGCTTGAGGGCCCGCTTGCGCAGCGGCGTCATGCCCGCCAGGTCGACCAGCTTCAGGATCTTGTCGAGCGAAAGGAAGACCGTCGACCAGCTCCGCGGCTTGCCCTCGCCCGGCAGCAGGCGATGGCGGTCGCGCTGGCTGACGAAGAGCTCGGCGATACCCTGCTCCTCGCGCAGCGGGGCCTTGCGCATCACCTTGCGTGAAGTGACGATCGCCAGCGGCGTGATCATCGTCCGCGTCCAGGCGCTGACCTTGTCCAAATGGAAATAGAACCACTTGGGCAGGTAGACCAGCTCGGGCGGGATCGAAGGCACAGCCGTGTAGTTGATCTGCCCGAGCGCGGCGAAATAGAACTTCGTGAAGCTGTTGCACTTCTCCGCGCCGCCGAGCTTGAGGATCAACTCGCGGGCCTTGGCCATGTGCGGCGCGTCGGGCTTGTCGCCCATCAGCTTGAGGGCGAAATAACCCTTGACGGTCGCGCTGATGTCGGGCTGGGCCCCGGGGTATTGCACCCACGCGCCGTCGCTGGCCCGCTGCTGGGTGCGCAGGTAGTTGGCGATCCACGGGAGATCGGGATGGTTCTCCTCGCCGATGATCCATTTGAGGAGGATGTACTCGCTCTGCAGGATCGAGTCGCCCTCGAGTTCGGCGCACCAATAACCCGACTTCGCCTGCAGGCCCAGGAGGTTGTCGATCGCGAGTTGCAGATGATGCCCAGCCGTGCGGATCAGATCGCCGGCGGCCGGGGTCGCGGTGGGGACCGGTTCGGGGATGGTCGTCGAGGTCATGCGGGTCGATTTCTCTGCGTGACGTTCGGAGGGATGGTCGGCCAGGGACACAGGCTCAACGCCAGCGACGGCCTGAGGTTAAAAAGACCCTCGACGGTATCAGAATCGAGCCACGGCTTCAATGGAAACAGGCGGCAGGCCCATGCCCGCGATTGATGGTAGAAGACCGGAAAGCCAGTCCCAGACGGGTCTGGAAGCCCCCTGCCTGCCCGAATCTGGTAAATTATACATAACGTGCATTATAGGACGTTGAGGCGGGGGAGTAAGAAGGGGTGGAATCCGTCGGGTTTGGCATGGAAATGCGGATTCCGATGAATTCCCGATCTTCTACCATCCGCACGCTTCTAAGTCCCAGCGTCCCAGCCACCGCCGTGGCTGGGCTTTGGCTCACTCCGGCACGCCGTCGGTCCGCACGCGCCGCCCCTCGATCTGCATGTGGCCGCTGGCGATCATCCGGATCGCCTCCGGATAGGCCAGGCATTCCTGCTCGAAGACTCGCTTGGCCAGCGAGTCGGGCGTGTCGTCGTCGCGGACTTCGCAGCAGCGTTGCACGATGATCGGGCCGGTGTCGTAGGTCTGGTCCGCGAAATGGACTGTGCAGCCGCTGACCTTGCACCCGGCGGCGATCACGGCCTCGTGCACGTGATGGCCGTGCATCCCGCGCCCGCCGAAGCTCGGCAGCAGTGCCGGGTGGATGTTGATGACCCGTCGGGCGAAGTCGTCGGGGATGTTGAGCAGGCTGAGGAACCCAGCCAGGCAGACCAGGTCGACACGAGCCTCGCGGAGCTTGTCGAAAACAACGTCCGAGAACTCGGCAGGGGCCTTGTAGGTTTTCCGCGACACCACTTCGCAGGGCAGGCGGAGATTGCGGGCCCGCTCGACGCCCCCGGCCGCGGGGTTGGAGCAGATCACCGTCGCGATCGTCGCGGGCATCCGGCCGGCGGCGATCTCGCCGGCGAGGTTGACCATGGTCGTGCCGCCGCCGCTGATGAGGATGCCAAGGCGGAGCGGCGCGGGAGTTGGACGATGAGGGGCGGGAGTCATGCCGGTACGATACTCGACCGCGATGGGCGGACAACTTTTGAGGCCCTCGAAGTTTGATCAGAACCTGCGGACTCGCGCCATGCCTCCCGCCGCCGATCCATCCTTTCCAGCGGTCACCCGTCTCGCCCCCTCCCCCACCGGGGCGTTGCACTTGGGAAACGCCCGCACGTTCCTGTGGAACTGGGCCTTGGCCCGCAGCCGCGGGTGGCGGATCGTCCTGCGCATCGACGACCTTGACGGCCCGCGCATCAAGGCCGGCGCCGACGCCGGCGCGATCGACGACCTCCGCTGGCTGGGGCTCGACTGGGACGACGGACCTTACTACCAGCGGGCCGAGCTTTCGCCCTACACCGCGGCCCTCGACAGCCTGCGTGCCCGCGGACTTGCGTATCCGTGCGTCTGCACCCGCAAGGAGATCGAGCAGGCCCAGTCCGCGCCGCACGCCGAGGACCATGAGGTGCGTTATCCCGGGACGTGTCGGCACCGGGCGATCTCTGCGCAAGCCAGCTCCGCACAAACTAGCGAACCCGCCGCGTGGCGCCTGATCGTCCCCGACGATCCGGTGGTCTTCGACGACATGATCCAAGGCAGGCAAGTCGTCAACGTGCAGGCCCAGGTCGGCGATTTCGTCATCGCGACCAAGGCGGGGCTGCCCGCCTACCAGCTCGCGGCCGTGGTCGACGACGCGAGGCAGGGCGTCACCGACGTCGTCCGCGGCGACGACCTCATCGGCTCCACCGGGAGACAAATCTGGCTCTACCGCCTGCTCGGGCTGGGATCGCCGCCGCGCCACTGGCATCTCCCGCTCGTGCTCGGCCCCGACGGCCGGCGCCTCGCCAAGCGCCACGGCGACACCCGGCTGGCGTGGTATCGTGACCAATGCGTCGCCGCCGAGCGCGTCGTCGGGCTGCTCGCCTTCTGGGCGGGATTGTCCGCCGAGCGAACGCCCTGCCCGGCCCGGGATTTCGCCCAAGCATTCGACCCCGCGCGCCTGCCGCCCGGGCCGATCGTCTTCACGCCTGAGGATCACGCATGGCTGCTGCAGCGATGAATCGGTTGCCCATCCGCACCGGCCGAATTTCAGCCGGCCGTGCCGCGTCGTCGGCGTGGCTGCTGCTCGCCGCGCTGCTGCTCGCGTTGCCCGCCTGCTCCGCCAAGCGCGACGACGCGAAGACCCAGACCGCCGTCATTGGAGGCAAGACGTTCCACCTCGACATCGCCGCCGACGACGCCTCGCGGTTCCAAGGCCTCTCCGACCGCGCGAACATCCCCGCCGACGGGGGGATGATCTTCGTCTTCGCCGAGCCGGAGGTGCACGACTTCGTCATGCGCCGCTGCCCGAACCCGATCGACATCCTTTTCCTCGACCCCACCGGGCGCGTCGTGCAGACCCACGCCATGCAGCCCGAGCCGGCCGGCACCTCCGAGGAAGCGCTGAAGCGCTACGGCAGCAAGTGGCCGGCGCAGTTCGCCATCGAGCTGCGCGGCGGGACGCTCGAGAAGCTTCCCGTCCGCAACGGCGACAGGATCGACCTCCCCCTGGCCGAGCTTAAGCGCCGGGCCCGTTGACCCGATAAAACCCCAAGGCACACCCGCATCCCGCCCCGGGATGGGCTGCGCCCCGTCGGCCCGCCGGGCTCGACGGGTGACTTGAACCTTTGCAGGGTGCAACGCATGGGTGGCAAGACCATCACGCTGCTGGGCTCCACACCAGCCGCTCTGACCGCCGCGGCCATCTCCCAGACCTTGTCGCACTGGTCGCCCGAAACCGACCGACCGGCGGTCGTCTCCTACACCTTTGAGCAGGTCCGCAACGACGAGGCCCTGCTCGACACCTGCGGCGTCGCCTGGATCCACGTCGAGGGCGAGGGCGCGGGGCTCTATTCGATCCTCGGCGTCCTGCAGGACCGCCACCTCCCCGCCATGATCTCCCGCCCCAACGAAACCCAGCCCCTGGGCTCCGCGCTCCAGGAGGGCATGGTCATCGCCTCGGCCGAGACGCCCCCCGCCACGCTCTGCTCGATCCTCCGCACACTCTGGTGCCAGTCGGGCGTGCTCCGTGGCCTGCAGCGCGAGATGCGCGTCATGCGGGCCCACCAAGGCGGGCTCTGCGACCAGATCGACAAGATCGACGAGGAGCTCCGCCTGGCCGCCCAGCTCCAGCGCGAGTTCCTCCCCTCGACGCTCCCGCAGGTCGGGCCCGTGGAGTTCCGCGTGCTCTACCGCCCCGCGGGGTATGTCAGCGGCGACATCTACGACGTCGTCCGCCTCGACGAGGAGCACATCGGCTTCTTCGTCGCCGACGCCGTCGGCCACGGCGTGCCCGCCGCCCTGATGACCATGTACATCAAGCGGGCGCTGCGCACCAAGGAGATCGACCTCACCGACGCCAGCCGGTACCGGATCATCCCGCCCGACGAGGCCCTCGCGCAGCTCAACAAGGACATGGTCGAGCACCAGGGCAACGGGAAGGTGCGCTTCGCCACCGCCTGCTACGGCGTGATCAACTGCCGCACGCTCGAGATGACCTTTGCCCGCGCGGGGCACCCCTTCCCCATCCTGCTCCACGCCGACGGCACGAGCAGCACGCTCTCGCCCGACGGCGGCATGCTCGGCGTCTTCCCCGAGGAGGTCTACGAACTCACCAAGACCAAGCTGAAGCGCGGCGACCGCCTGCTGCTCTACAGCGATGGCTTCGAGATGGCCTTCCCCGAAGGCACCGGCCAGGCGGAGGGGCAGGTCGGCCTCGCGAACGAGAAATACACCGAGGAATTCCGGGCCCTGGCCCACGGGACGCTCGACGAGGCGCTGAGCAAGCTGGTCGACCGGCTCGACGTGCAGACCGGCTCGCTCAACCAGCAGGACGACATGACCGTCGTCTGCTTGGGCATCTCGGCGCTGACCGCGCTCGAGGAGACGGACTCCGTCGCGGAAGCCGTGGCGTAAGGTTTTCAGAACCTCCCGCAGGGCCCCTCGACGTCCACAATCACATGACTACCCCCAAGCCCAGGCACCGCGTGCC
>JAPLMQ010000083.1 GCA_026386955.1 Planctomycetota bacterium | reverse complement strand
GAACTGCCGTGGCGGGACGCGGAGCCGGCGGAGAGGTCGGCCAGCTGAACGCCTCTGTTTGGGCAGCCCAGCGGCCGTCCGATAATCGACTCCCGCCCGATCGCTGCAATGTTCGCCGGGGTCGGAGCGTTCGATCGGGGGGGCTGTGCGGCCCCATTCCCCACCGCCGGATTCGCCCAACCGCTGGCCGACGCATTATTTCACGTTTGCCGCACGCCTTGCCGATCTCAAAGCGGATCGGCACAGCCGTTTTCCGGCCCGACCCGGTTGCTGTTATGATCGTTTGTTCCGGCGCACGCGGTCCTGCGATCGTGCCGCCCAAGGAGTCCGGTCGATGAGTCTGTCACGACGCGAGTTCCTCGCGGGGTTGGGCCTGCTGATGGCCTCGGGGTGCACCACCGAGACGCAGATGTCCGACGTCCCGCCGCCGATCTGGCCTGGCGACTCCACCCGGCCGCATCCCGCGCCGGGAACTCCGCCTCGCGCGATCTATGCCCCCCCCTCGCGTCCATTGGCCACCGCCTCCGGCACGCTCACCCCGCCCCAGCCGCTTGCCGTGACGACGGAAGCGAGCCCGACCATCACCGCCCGCACCATCGAGCCCGAGCCTGCGATGCGCGCCATCACCGGCGGCCTCCAGGCAATCCCGCGCAGCAAGTGGGCCGACGCCGGCCCGGTGATGACCCGCATCAACCCCATGGGCGGCGTCAGCCGCATCACGATCCATCATGAGGGCTGGAAGCTCGTCACCTTCGCCGACGCGGTGACCACCGCCGAGCGCATCGAGCTCGACCGCCGCTCGCACCTGACCCGCCTGGGCGCGGGCGACATCGCCTACCACTACGTCATCGACCGGGCCGGGCGCGTCTGGCAAGGGCGAGACATCCGCTACCAAGGCGCCCATGTCGCCGGCGAGAACGAGCACAACCTGGGCATCATGGTCCTGGGCAACTTCGACATCCAGACGCCCACCGACGCGCAGCTCACCACGCTCAACCGCTCGCTCGCCCAGCTCACGCGGAGCTACGGCATCTCCCCCCGGCGGGTCTTCACCCACCAGGAGCTCAACCCCACCGCCTGCCCGGGCGTCGCGCTTCAGCCGCGGATCGTCTCGATGCGCAACCGCGCCTTCGCCTGAGCGCGCGTTCGCCCGACCGCGCTGCGCGTCCATGACCTCGACCGCCACCCCTCCCACCCGCAACCCCTCCTCCTCGCTCCCGCGCACCGCGGGACTGACCTTCGCCATCCAGATCGGCGCGACCGCCGCGGCGTTCGCCGCCCACCTCGTGCTCGTGAAGGTCATGGGCCAGGCCCAGTACGGGCTCTACGCCTGGGTCGTCCCTTGGACGGGGATGGTCGCGGTGCTCGCGCCGATGGGGTTGAACGTCGCCGCGCTCCGGCTCCTGCCCAAGTACGCGCTTGAGGGCGACCGCGGCAACGTCCGCGCGTTCGTCCGCTTCGGCGTCGCGGTGAGTTTGGGCGTGAGTGTCGCAGTGGGATTGATTGTTGCGGGCGGCTCGTGGGAGGGGTGGAGGCGGGGCAGCCCGTTCGCGGTCCCGCTGCTCATCGGCGCGGCGCTCTTCCCGCTCTTCGCCCTCACGCAGTTCCAGACCGACGCGCTCCGCGCGATGAAGCGCATCCTCGGCCCGCTCCTCTTCGTCCGGCTCTTCCCCGCGCTGGCGCTGCTGGGCGTCGCGCTCGTGCTCAGGGCCGTCGACGGATGCATCACCGTGCTGGGCGTCCTGGGCCTGACCGGGGCGATGATGCTCCTCGCGGCCGCGGTGCTGCAGGCTTGGCTCAGCCGGCGCGTCCGGCTTGTGTCGAACGCAGCCTCGCCCGACTCGACCGTCCGGCCGACGCATCAGGCCCCGGCGCACCACATCCCCGCGCCGGCCCGCCGCGGCGTCTGGTTCTCCACCTCCAGCGCGATGTTCGTCTGCAACCTCGCCTTCGGGCTGCTCAGCTTCTCCGACATGATGCTGCTTCCGCTCTGGCTCGGGCCGGAGAAGGTGGCCGTGTACGGGATGGCCCAGCGCATCGCCGCGGTGGCGGGGATGGTGCTGATGGCGGTCAACACCGTGGCGGCCCCGCACTTCGCCGAGTTCCACGCCCGAGGAGACCGCGAGGGGCTGCAGCGCTACGTCAGCCACGCCGCCCACTGGCTCTTCTGGCCGACGCTCGCGCTCTCGGTCGTCATCGTCGCCGTCGCCCGCCCGCTGCTGGGCGCGATCGGGCCCGACTTCCGCGACGAGGGCTGGCTGCCGCTGGTCATCCTCGTCTCGGGGCAGCTCGTCAACGTCGGGGCGGGGTCGGTCGGCTACCTGATGCTGATGACCGGGCACCACGTCCGCTGCGCCGTGATCTTCTCGCTCAGCGCGGCGGTCAACATCGCGCTGCAGGCGCTCTTCGTCCGTTGGTGGGGCATCCTGGGCGTCGCCAGCGCGACGGCGCTGACGATGGCGACATGGAATCTCTGGCTGCACGGCGACGTCGCCCGCCGCGCGGGCGTGCGCCCCTCGATCGTCTCGGCGCTGATGCGGAGGGGGAGGCGATGAAACGGGGGCCGCGCTGGAGACGACGGCTCTTCAACCTCGCGGCGGGGGTTTCGGCGGCGGTGTTCGTCGTGGTCGTGGTGGGGTGGGGGGTGAGTTACTGGTGGTCCCCGACCGTGATCTGGTTTGAAAGCCGGGTCGGCTTCAGCCTGAACGCCATTGCAGGGGTTGATCGCGGATTCCTTTGGCATCTTCATCTTTCGGAAAGCCAGTACGTCGGCCCTTCCGGGCGACGCGTTTGGATGATGTGGGACATCGCGAGCGATCGTCAATGGTCGAGGCTTTCCATCGTTCCGCCCAGGGAATTGCGGTCGCATTGGGGTTGGCTGCACCGAACCAGCATGGGTTCAAAGATGATCTTTGTTTCCGTCCCGCTCGGGGTGATCCTGCTTCCGGTTGCCGTCCTTCCAGGATTTTGGCTCATCCACCGCATGCGCGAGCGCAAGGCACTTCGGAATGCCAGCAAGGTTTGCCTTTCCTGCGGCTACGACCTTCGTGGCAGCCCGCCCGCGCCGGGCGCGGCCTGCCCCGAGTGCGGCACCGCGATCCCCAAGAAGGAGAAGCCATGAAGCCTCGCCCGCGATGGAGGCGATTGCTCTTGAACTTCGCGGCGGGGGAGATGATCAGACGCCTTCTTCGATCAGGCGGAGCCTGATCAGAGCCGGACACTGTGTGTCCGAAGATCGGGCGAAGGCGGTACTCCGCTCGCGCGACGTGCCGGCGTCATTGACGACATCCGCATCAGACGCATGCATCCGGGGAAAACGCGTTTTGAGCAAAGTTTGAGGGAAACATGATCCGTCATGGCGTTCGGCGATTCGCGCGAGGCGGAGTACCGCCTGGCGCCCGATGGTCGGCGACACAGTCGCCGGCTCTGATCAGACGGCATCCGCCCGAGGCCCCACGCCCCCAGAAATTCCCTCGGCGAATCCCGGCCCCATGTTTCCACAAATGTGTATGATGCCGGGAGCCTGGTGCAGTCCCATAAGGCCGGACTCTTGCTTCCAAACTTCATCATCATCGGTGCCGCGAAAGCCGGCACTTCAAGCCTGTACCACTACCTGCGGCAGCATCCGCAGGTCTACATGAGCCCGCAGAAGGAGACCAACTTCTTCGCCTGCGGGAAGGGGCGGCCGACCTATTGCGGCCCGGGCGACGACCGCTTCCTCAACCAGCGCGCCATCGTCGACTTCGCCCAATACCAGTCCCTCTTCAACGGCGCCGGGCACGCCAAGGCCATCGGCGAGGCCTCGCCGCTCTACCTTTTCCACCCCGACGCCGCCGCCCGCATCCGCGAGACGGTCCCGAACGCCAAGATCATCGCCGTCTACCGCAACCCCATCGACCGGGCCTTCTCCAGCTACGTCTATCTCCGCCGCGACGGGCGCGAGACCGAGCGCACCTTCGCCGGCGGGCTGAAGCTCGAGGAGCAGCGGCGGGCCCAGAACTGGGAGTGGGCCTGGCAGTACACGCGGGTCAGTCGGTACGTCGAGCAGACCAAGCGCTACCTCGACCTATTCCCGCGCGAGCAACTGGGGCTCTACGTCTACGACGACCTCGACCATGAGCCCGAGCCGTTCATGCGGCAGTTGTTCCGGTTCCTGGAGGTGGATGACACGTTCAAGGCCGACACGCGCGTGCGGCACAACGTCTCGCTGATCCCGCGCGAGCGGCTGCTGGTGAAGCTGCCGGCGAACGCCCCGCTCAACCGCATGGCCTACGCGGCGGCGGGCCTCCTGCCCCTGAACCACCGCCTCCGCGCCCGCGGCTGGCTGGTGCAGCATTCGAAGGTCCCCGCGGTGCTCACGCCCGAAGTCCACGCGGAGCTGGCGGAGCGATTCCGCGACGAGGTCGACCAGCTCGGACGGATCATCGGCCGGGACCTCTCCTTCTGGCTCAAGCCGCGCCCGGTGGACGAGGCGAAGCCCGCGAGCCAGGCCGCCGGCGAGCCGGCGGCGCAGCTCAAGGCGACTTGATTTCAGTTCATGGCACGGCCAACAACGCATCGTTCCGCGTGATGTCTCTGGGCATTCCGCATCAATCCGTTACGATGTCGCTGCCATGCCCCAGCCCGCCGCCCCCGGAAATCCCGGAACCCCCGGAATCCTCCTCACCGCCTTCGAGCCCAGCGGCGACGCCCTCGCGGCGGCGATGGTCCGCCAACTCCGCGCGCAGAGGCCCGACCTGCCCATCTGGGGCTTGGGTGGGCCAAAAATGCGCGAGGCCGGGGCGACGCTGCTGGAGACCACCACGATCCACGCCTCGATGGGCGCCGGGGCCGCGGCCCATGTCGTGACGCACCTCGCCCGGCTCGGTCGGCTGGGGATCTGGCTCAAGGAGCATCCGATCGCGGCGCTGGTCGCCGTCGACAGCCCCGGGGCGAACTGGTCGATCTGCAAGCTCGTCCGCAAGCATCGGCCTGCGGCGAAAGTGATCCATCTCGCGGCCCCGCAGATCTGGGCCTGGGCCCCGTGGCGGATCGGGAAGCTCCGGCGGCTGACCGACCTGGTGCTTTGCCTCCTGCCCTTCGAGCCGGCGTGGTTCGAGGCCCGGGGCGTGCCGGCGGTTTTCGTGGGGCATCCGCTCTTCACCGGGCCAGAGGCGCTGCCGACGCCGCCGGCGACACAGGAGCTCCCGGCGGATCATCGTGCGGAGATCGACCCCGCGTGGCCCCGCGCGGCGGCGGGCCATCGGCTGGCGCTGCTGCCCGGCTCGCGCACCGGCGAGATCACGGCCAATTTCCCGACGATGCTCGCGGCGTTTGATCGGCTACGCGAGCGTCACGCGGAGTTGGCGGGCGTCGTGGCCGCGGTCGACGCGGGGCGGGGCAAGCGGATCGAGGAGTTGATCGCCGCGACGCCGACGCCGGGAGGGGGTTCCGGGGGCGGGAGAAGGCCGCTGCACGTCGCCGTCGGACAGGTCGAGCGGGTGCTGGCGTGGGCCGACGTGGTGCTGGTGGTCTCGGGCACGGCGACGTTGCAGGTGGCGTCGTATCGCAAGCCGATGGTCGCGCTCTACAACACCTCCTGGCTGCAGTACCAGCTCATCGGGCGGTGGATCATCTACACGCGGACCTTCACGCTGCCCAACTTGATCGCCGAGGCCGACGGACAGGGGCGGGCGATGACCGAGCTGGCCCCGCATTTCGGGGCGGTCGGGCCGGTGGTCGAGGCCGTCGACCGGTTGCTGAGCGACCCCGCGGCCCGCGCGGGCCAGACGGCGGCGTTACAGCGCGTCTGCGCCCACTTCGCCAACCGCCCGTTCGGCGAACTCGCGACCAACGAGTTCCTGCGCGTGACGGGGCTCTGAACGCGATCAAGTTGCGAGCGGCACCCTTTCTGATGGTCTCCGGCCCTGCATTGAGGCTCGACTTATCCACATCATTGATTTTGATTCTGAATCAGAATCAAAACCACGCGGGTGAATCAAGCAAATACAGGCCAGTCGATTTTAAATTATAAATTGTTTTTAAATAACCATATATAAATATTTTGATCTGGCTGGTGTCTGCCTCACGGCCCGCGGCGGCCTTCAAACCGGGTTTTGATTCACGCGTGAATCAGCGTGAATAAATCTTCCACAATGCCGTTTGAGCGCGGCGGACGCAGGCGATGGCGAGCACGATCATAAGTCGACAAGCCCCTCGCTTGCCCTTTCACTCCACGAACTGGAACGCATAGACATCCGCGTCACGGATCGTCATCGCCAAGCGGATCGGCTGCCCCGCGAGGCGGGCGACGCTCGGGCCGCCCTTCCATTGCACGACCTGCGCG
This sequence comes from Planctomycetota bacterium, assembly GCA_026386955.1. Taxonomy (GTDB): domain Bacteria; phylum Planctomycetota; class Phycisphaerae; order Phycisphaerales; family Phycisphaeraceae; genus JAPLMQ01. The sequence goes on along the minus strand of JAPLMQ010000083.1, from coordinate 13,842 downwards.
AGGCCGTCGCCGAGCGTTTCGTATGCGTCGTCCGCGGTGAATCCCTCGATGGACTTGCCCTGGGCGTCGAGGATCTCCACGCGCACGCTCCCCGCCGCCGAGGCCGACAAGTTCAGCGCGAGGCGCGATCCGGCGAAGAGCAGCGGCTTGGTGACCAACCTCCCGCCGCGCAGCGGGGCATTCACGGAGACGAAGCCGTCCATGCGGAGCGTGAACCGGCGGACCGCGGTCGACTTCCCGCGCCAGTAATGCTCCGAGGCGTAGAACGAGAGCTCCATCCCGCCCCCGGGCAGGTCGGAGGGCGTGGGGATCATGCCCCACGCCATGTAGTTGTCGCCGTAGGTCCAGTTTCCCTCGGCCCGGAGCCCGGGGCGGATGAACGCCTCGCCCCAGCGGCGGAACGATTTTCCGTCGCGGCTGCTCATGAAGACGCTGTCGGTCAACGAAGCCCCGAAGCGCTCGTTGATCTTCGCCCGCTTCCGGCGATGCTCCAGCTCGGGCAGCGCCTCGATCGAGGGCGACCACGGCCGCTCGACGTATCGCGCGGGGAAGCCCACGAAGAGGTGCGGCGCCCGCGGATAGGGCTGGACGTTGTTGGTGTAGAGCTGCTCGCGCTCCGCGCCGGGGTAGTCGAGCCACTGCGGCTCGGTCCAGTTGACGAAATCATCGGACGTGGCGGTGCGGATGCCGCGCCCGTCCGGGTTGAAGTCGCGGACGTAGGCGCGGTATTGGCCGCGCAGCGCGTCCCAGAAGACCAGGTTGTGCGAGTCGAAGGCCCCGGCGGTGATCAACGCCTTGTCGCCCAGGAGCGACCAGCGGAACCCATCGGGCGAGGTCATGCCCCAGAGGCCCTCGATCGGCCAACCCTCGGTTCCGCCCACGGCCTTGAAGCGCTGCTCGGGCGGGCAGGCGGGGTTGGTGTCGAGGAACGGGCTGAAGCCGTGCAGGCCCTTGAGGTTGTCGCCCACGCCCAGCCAGACGCCGTTGTTCCCCGGGAAAACCGCGGTTCGCAGCAGGTCGAGCGCGGGCCGGGTCCAGTGGATTCCGTCCGGGCTCTCGGCGACGCAGACCATCGCCGGCCGCTCGATGTGGAGGGACTCGCCCTTGTTGCGCGGGTCTTCGACGTCGACATGGTGCCCGCGGTAATAAATGCGGAAGTGGTCTTGGACCTTCATCACGGTCATGTAGCCGCACATGCAGCCTTCCCAGGCGCGGTCGAGGTCGAGGACGACCTCGCGCGGCGTGGGTGAATGAAGGCGCAGCGTCGCGGGGCCTTCGAGACGATCGATGAGAAATTCATCGATGAACAATTCCAGACGGTTGTCGATGCGGATCGGCGCGTCGGTCGGCATGGTTCGCTCCGGTGGTGTGGAGCGATGGTATCGCGCGCCGCGCGCAATAAAAAAGGCGTTCCTTGGAAGGAACGCCCGAGAGGGCTGGCTCCGAGGCGCGTTATTGAGTGTCCGGGAGGCTCACGGCCGGCTGAAATGTTCGGAGCGCCGGCCGTACTTCAAAAACCACTTGTTTCGAGGCGTTTTTCACGCCTCAACGAATCGGACGGAACTGATTGGACTGATCGAGTGATGCCGCGGCGGGTTACTTCTTCTTGGCCTTCTTCTTGGCCTTCTTCACGGACTTCTTGGTCACTTTCTTCTTCGCAGCTTTCTTAGCCATGGGCAGGTGTCCTTTCGGGGCCTTCTCGGAGCCAGGTTCAACTGTAACTGAACGGTTCACGCCGTCAACGTTTTTTTGTTGATCGGTGTTGTGAATATCGGTCACTCGCACCCATGTTCTTGAAGTCTCGCGCGCTCAAGCGTCGTGCGACGCGCCGCCGCGCTGTCGCTTGATGTCGCCGCGCTGCTTCTTGGAGTTGAGTCGGCGCTGCTTGGAGCCGCGCGTCGGGCGCGTCGCGCGGCGCTTGCGGCGCGGGCGCATCGCCTCGACGAGCAGCTCGCGCAGGCGCTCGAGGCAGCCGCGCCGATTGGCTTGTTGCGAGCGGTTTTCCTCGCAAACCAGCGTCAAGTCGCCCGCGTCGGTGAGGCGCGCGGGGCCGGCGAGGTCGATCAGGTGCGCCATCGCCGACGGGCCGATCCTCGCTTCGAGCAGCGCGAGCGAGACGGCGAGGCGCGTCTTGGTGGAGAGCTTGTTGACGTTTTGCCCGCCCGGGCCGGAGCTGCGGGAGAAATTGAATCGCAATTCCGATTCGGGCACCACGACGCGAGGCGCGATTTCCACGCCGCCCGGAATGCCGCCCGGAACTCCTCCGGCGCCCCCGACTCCTCCCGACGACGCATTGTCTTCGCCCCCCGAAGTCATGCGCGGTCCTTGCAGTCGGCCCCGCACTCGGCGCCCACGGGTTGCTCGGCCGTCTTTTCGGCGAGTTTCTCGGGGAATCGGTCGGGGAATTTGGCCAACTCCCGGTCGAAGACGTCGCGGTAGTGCGCGAGGCGCACTGCGGGGTCGTTGAGCGGGCCGCCGAAGCTGCGGTTGGGGTCGTTGTAGATCAATCGGATGGGGATCTCGCGGATGCGCAGCCCCTTCGCGACCGCCTGCACCCAGAATTGCAGCGGGAAGGCGTAGCCGGTGACGTCGAGCGCGAGCTTGCGGATCGCCGCGACGCGGTAGGCCTTGAACCCGCAGAAGCTGTCGGTGATCTTGAGGCTCAGCCGGTCGTTGATGAGGTGGGTCATCGTGGCGTTGATCGCCCGGCGGTCGGAGGGGGGCATGTCGGCGGGCAGGCGGTCGTCGAGGTAGCGGCTGCCGCTGACGACGTCGGCGTCGTCCTGCTCGATGGCGCGGAAGAAGTCGGGCAGGCTGGCGGGCTGGTGCTGCTCGTCGCAGTCCATGGTGATCAGCCAGTCGTAGCAGTAGCAGTTGCACGAGGCCCAGCGGAAGGCGTCGATCATCGACTGCCCGTAGCCGCGGTTGCGGGCGTGGCGGATGACCTCGACGGGCTGGCGGGCGAGGAGCAGCGGCGTTTCGTCGGTGGAGCCGTCGTCGATCACGAGGATCTCGGGGGCGTAGCGGCGGACCTCGCTGAGCACCTTGGTGACGTATTTCTGCTCGTTGTAGACGGGGATGGCGATCAACGGCTTCATGGTCGCTCCGATGCGATGCGAATGGCGGATTCCTCGTTCTCCACGACCGGGGATGATAGGTCGCGAGCGGAGGAAATCATACGAGTTCGGGGGGATTCCCGCGCGGGATTGATCAAAGTGGCAAGCGGCTGAGTTCGACGAGTTGTTCGACGCTCAGGCGCTCCGCGCGCCAGGTGGGGTCGATGCCGGGCGGGAGCGGGGTGGCCCGGCCGAGGATCGCGCCGAGCTGTTTGCGGCGCTGGCCGAAGACCAGGTGGAGCGTGGCGGCGAGCCGGGCGGGGTCGTCGGTGAGCGGCGCGGCCCGGCGGCGGAGGCGGACGACCGCGGAGTCGATGGTCGGCTGGGGCCAGAAGCAGCCGGGGCTGAGCGTCGCGACGCGGTCGACCTCGCACATCGCCTGCATGAGCACACCCAGCGGGCCGTAGTCCTTCCCGCCCGGGGGGGCGGTGAGGCGGTCGGCGACCTCGCGCTGGATCATCACCACGGCCAGGATCATCGCGGGATGGTCCGTCACCAGGTTCGCCAAGAGCGGCGAGGCGACGTGGTAGGGGAGGTTGGCGATGAGCTTGAAGGGCGGGAGCGCGGGCGGTGTTGAGCCGCTCGCGGGGCCGGCCCGGCGCAGGGCCTCGATCACGCGCGGGTTGATCGTGTGCTTGCCCTCGAGGACGTCGTCGACGATCAGTTCAAACCGATCGGGGGCGAGGGGGGCGACGCGGTCGCGCAGGATCGGCTCCAAGTCGCGGTCGATCTCGACGGCGATGAGGCGAGCGCCGGCTTCGAGGATCCATTCCGAGAGCGCGCCGGTGCCGGGGCCGACTTCGAGCACGATGTCGGTTGGGCCCGGCGCGGCGGCGGCGAGGATCCGCCGCATCTGGTTGGCGTCGTGGAGGAAATTCTGCCCGAGGCTGTGCTTGGGGCGCAGGCCGTGGCTGTCGAGGAGGGCCTTGATGTCGGTGAGGGTTTGGGCCAACGGGGTCCTTGCGAGGGTCTGGGTTAGCCGGACGCGCCCCCGGAAGCGACGGCTTTGGACGCACGGCGGGCGGGACGCGTACAGGACGCGGGGCGATGCAAGCCGTCGCTTGCGCGTCCGGCTAACGCGGCGCGTCCGCGAGATCCGCACCGTGGCGTCAATCGGATCGTTGCCGCGGGGCCGTGGTGGGCTTCGCCGGGTACGGCTCAACCCACCCTACAAGAGGATGCGTTCGTTCAACGCATCACACCAGCGGCCGCAGGACCGGCGCGAAGATCTCCGCCATGCGGAGGAAGCCGATGTCGGTGGGGTGGACGCCGTCGACGGTGCCTTCGTAGTCGGTGCCGAGCAGGTAGTCGCCGGGGACGTAGTGCAATCCCTTGACGCCCATCGCGAGGAGCTTGGCGAACTCGGTGCGGAGGTTGAGGTTCTTCTGCCAATGGCCGGGCTTGGGCGTGTCGGCCATGGTCTGCTGGTAGACGACGTTCTCGACGAGCACGATGGGCGTCTCGGGGCGGGCGTCGCGCAGGATCTTCACCGCGGGGAGCGTGCGCTCCGTCACCTGGGCGTCGCCCATGTTGGGCAGGCAGTCGAGCACGTAGACGCTCGCGTCGATCTCGGCGAGGTAGTGGCAGAGCTCGGCCTCCATCGGCCCGTTGCCGGAGAAGCCCAGGTTGATGACCTCGCGGTCGATGAAGCGGCCGAGGATGGCGGGGTAGGCCATGCCGGGGCGGCAGGCGCAGCCGCCTTGGGTGATCGACGTGCCGTAGACGACGACGGGCTTGCCCGAGCCGGCGCGGGGCGGGGGCGGGCGGACGAAGGCGTCTTCGTTGACGCCGAGCTGGAGGGAGACGATGCCGTTGTAGAGCGGGAGGTAGAGCATGAACTCGCGCCCGCCTGCGGGGCTGGGCTGGATCTTGCTCAGGGTGGCGGAGTTCTCCACGGCGGAGGGGCGGCCGATGGCGAGCCAGCGCCAGCGGCCGTTCTCGCGGACGTAGAGGTCGACGCCGCTGACGCCGGTGGCGGGCATGTGGTCCATCGCCAGTTGCTTGGTGCGCAGGCTCCACTTGGCGGAGAACTGCGTGGCGTCGCTGAGGAATCGGAGGCAGAGCCCCGCGGAGTGCTGGCTGAGGGTCCAGACGGCCTCGCGGACCTTGGGCTTGGCGTCGGCGGGGAGGCGGTCGAAGGGCGTCGCGAGGCGGTCGAGGCCCCAGCCGCGCCCTTCGAGCGGGAGCTCGGCCAAGTCGTGCCAGAGCAGCCCGTCGGCGGCCTTGGGGGTGACGAAGTTCTTGTCGAGCTGTTCGATGGAGGGCGAGCGTGTCATGCGCGGTTCCAAAGGGTGGAGTCAGGAATGAGAGGAGTGAAGGCCGGCGCGGGCGACGTTGCCCGCGGGGCGATGCGGTTCAGGGTTTGGCGGGAGCGAAGTGGCGGCCCCAGAGCACGTGCAGCCGGCGGACCTCGGCGGGATCGATCTTGCTCTTGTCGCTCCAGATGGCGAGGTCGAGCGCGGTGTGGGCGGGGCTGGGGCGGGAGCGGAGCTCGCTGACGTCCTCGAGGGCGTTCTTGATGAGGGCCACGCCGCGGAGGCTCGAGGCCTTGAGGTTGCCGAGGATTTCCTTGAGGAGCTCCTGCTGCGCGACGCCGGGCGGGTGGGGCTTCCAGCAGTCGTAGTCGGTGGGCATGGCGACGACGGCGTAGGCGATCTCGGCCTCGCGGGCGAGCTTGGCCTCGGGCATGATCGTCATGCCGATCAGCGAGCCGCCCCAGGCGCGGTGCATGAGCGACTCGGCCTTGCTCGAGAAGGCGGGACCCTCCATGCAGACGTAGGTGCCGGCGTCGTGGACCTTGACGTCGGGCTGGCGCTTGGCCGCACCGAGCAGCCACGAGCGCATCACGGGGCAGAAGGGCTCGGAGAGTTCGACGTGGACGGCCGCGTGGTCGTAGAACGTGCCGGCGCGGCGGGTGGTCTTGTCGATCACCTGGTCGGGGATGACCAGGTCGCCGGGGTGGATCTCCTCGCGGAGCGAGCCGGTGGAGCCGCTGGCGACGATGTGGGTGACGCCGAGGGACTTGAGGGCGTAGATGTTGGCGCGGTAGGGGACGTGGACGGGGTTGAGCAGGTGGCCCGGGCCGTGGCGGAGGAGGAGGGCGATCTCCAGCCCGTGCCAGCGCGTGAGGACGATGGGCGAGCTGGGGTCGCCGAAGGGGGTTTCGACGCGGCGTGACTCGCCCTTCTCGGCTCCGAGGGCCTCGCCCAGGCCGCTGCCGCCGATGATGCCGATGCGGATGTCGCCCATGACGCACTCCGTTGGCCGGGCCGGGAGGCGCGGCGACGAACGTGCGGGGGATGATAACGCATGGGGGATTGGGGTGTGGGAATGGGGGTGGTTTCCCGGAGCTGATCCCGTCGGGGGATTGCACTCTCCGCTACAATCTCCGTCGTGGAACTCCCGGATTTTCGCAGGCTGATTTTGGCGGAGCTCGATGCGGTTCACCGCATGGCCCGCCACCTGACCCGACGCCCCGAAGAGGCGGCCGACTTGGTTCAGGAGACGTACCTGCGCGCCTTGGCCGCGGAGGACCGGTTCGAGCTGCGCGAGAGCGGCGTGAGGCCGTGGCTGTTCAAGATCCTGCACAACGTCTTCTTCACGCGGCGCTCGCGCGACAAGCGCGGCCCGGCGTTTCTGGAGGAGGTCGGCGAGGCGGTCGACCTCGACGTCGACCAGGCGCCCTGCTGGGATCTCGCGACGCTCGATTGGGAGCAAGTCGACGATCGGCTGAAGCGGTCGATCGACGAGTTGCCGCCGCACTACCGGACGACGCTGCTGCTCTGGGCGGTCGAGGGGCTGAAGTATCGGGAGATCGCTGATGTGATGGGCGTGGCGATCGGGACGGTGATGAGCAGGCTGTCGCGGGCACGCTCGCTGCTCGCCCGGCCGCTGAACGACTTGGCGCGGGAGCACGGGATCCATCAGGCCCAGGGCGTGGCGATCCCGGGTGCGCAGGGCCAGTCCTTAGATAAGGTTTCAGAGAAGGCTTCAGATAGGGCTTCGGAAGCAAAGGATTCGTCCATCGCCGCGTCCAACGCCGCGTTGCCGGGCGATGTCGCGTCGAAGGAAGCCGGTGGTGCTCAGACGCATCCCAACCCCGTTCCGCCGCGGCAAAATCCGGTTGGCGGGGCGCGGAAATCGGGGTTGTCGAGCGAAAAAAGCGACCTCTTGCCGGGAACAAACAGCGACGGGGCCGTGTTGACCTGATAGAGGACAAGGCCGATACCCATCTATGTCTGACGACACGAAACAACCCCGGCTGGATTTTGAGCTTCTCGCGGCTTTTGCCGACGGCGAGCTCGATGCCGCCCAGCGCCAGCGCATCTGCGAGCTGATCGCGGCCGACCCGCGCCTGGTGGAGCGGCTGGAGGGCCTGCACCAGCTCCGCGAGGCGACGCGCCGGAGCCTCATCGGGGCGGCCCCGGCGACGCCGCCTGAGTTGCGGGCGGCGATCGAGGGTTTGATCGCGTCGGCCTCCGAAGGCGCCGTCGATTCCAAGAAGGCTTTCAGCCCCTCGATGAAGGGTTCTTCCGCGTCTCAATCCGGCTTGGAGCGCCTGCGACGGAGCCTCTCTCCGCTTTCGGGGCCGTGGCTTCGCCGGGCGTTGAGCGCCGCGGCCCTCGTCTCGCTCGCGGCGATGGTCTTCGTCGTCACGCAGAGCGTCGGCGGCGCGGGCCTGAGCGGGCACGGTTCGGCTGTCCCGGTGCTTTCGCTCGGCACGGTCCACAGCCTCACCCGCGAGCACACGCTCTGCAGCGAGCATCCCGAGCACCTCGGCAGGCCCAACGATTTCCCTGCCGCCGACAGCGACCTTTCGCAAAAGGTCGACAAGCTGCTGGGCGAATCGAAATGCCCGTCGCTCGACCTGACCAGCATCGGCTACCACTGCAGCGGCGCGGGCCTCTGCACCACCACCGGCGTGCGCGGCGTCCACCTGGTCTACCGCCCGATCGACCCCGCGAGCCGGCTCGACCCGCTGAGCGTCTGGATCGAGTCCGACCGTCGACGGAGCCCGGAGGCGGCGACGCAGGCGCGGATGCCGCAGGCGACCGCCGACGACGAGACGGCCGACCCGGTGCTCTTCTGGCACTCGGACCACTTGGTCTTCTACATCGTCAGCGACACCGCCAAGGGCGTGGGCGACGCGGCCCGGCTGCTCGCGCGGCGGACGCCGGATCCCTCCCGCCGTCGCGGTTGACGATCGGAGCGGCGCAAGGGCGTTGCGTTCCGTCGCCGCCGGCGCGTTGGACAGTCCGCGGGCGATTGCCGAAACTGAGTCCCCCCGTGCGATGACGCCGGGCCGTGGACCCCAGCCGCCATGTCGACCTCGCCCGCCTCGTCCTCCCTCGCCGGCCTCCCCGGCAAGCCCTACAACCACGCCGACTTCGAGCGCATGGGCGTGCTGGAGTTGTGGCGCCGCTACAGCGACCGCCTCACCTGGGGCAAGGGGCAGACCCTCGCCATCCTCGACGACGGGTGCGACCTGACCGTGCCGCAGTGGCGCACGAGCCTGCCCTGGGGCCCGAAGGTCATCGCGGGCTACAACGTCTACGAGCGCAACGACGATCCCACGCCGGTGCCGCCGGGCTACCACGGGACGTCGCAGGGCTACCCCTCGTCGCTCAACCACGAGGGCGTGCTGGGCGTGGCCTACAACGACCACGTCGCGCAGGTCCGCTGCATCACGATCGTCCATCTCACGAAGGACGAGACGAAGACGATCGCCGACGGGCTGCAGTGGGTGATCGACAACCACAAGCGCCACAACATCACGGCCGTGAACCTCTCCGCGCTCGACGACTTGGAGCACACCGCGCCGGTGCCGACCTGCATCGACGCCCCGCTCCGCCGGCTGCGCGAGTTGGACATCTGGGTCAGCTCGCCCTGCGGCAACCACAACTACACCAAGGGCATCTCCTGGCCGGCCTGTCAGGAGTATTGCTACGGCATCGGCGGCAGCAAGGCCGAGGACGACAGCGTCCACCTCGACCGCTTCGCCAACACCGACATCCTCGTGCCCGCGACGGCGACGTCGAGCTCCAACGCCTACATCCTCGGAGGCGTGCTCATCCTCCGCGAGGCGATCGAGAAGGCGGGTTACGCGTGGAAGAGCGACGGGCCCACGCTGCCCGAGGCGATGATGGCGATCTTCCTCCGCACCGGGACGCGTCTCTTCGACCCCGCGACGGGGCTGCACTTTCAGCGCCTCGACCTGCTAAAGGCGGTCGAGCATGTGTTCGCGAAACGCGCGTGAGGCGCGCAGGCCTTGGGATGCGACTACTTCGCGCCGACGCCTTTGGCGTATTCGTCCGCCTCGTCGCGCGTGAAGCCCAGCCACTCGATCATCTGGTCCTCGTACGTGCGCTGGTGGGCGTCGTTGGAGAAGTCGAGCCGAAGCTCGTTGATGACCTTCGTCCCCTGGCGGATCCAGAGCTGCCAGGTCTCGTTGCTGAAGTGGTCGAGGATGAACTTCCCGATCGGGCCGCGCATCGGCTGGTCGGGCAGGCGCGTGCCGGGCTGCCCGGTCTTGCGGTCGATGATGGCGTTGGCGCCGGTGGGGACGGGGGCCGCGGCTTGGGCCGACTTCACCTGCGGGACGGGCTTGCCGATCTTCTCCAGCAGCGAGCCCATCGCCCGCTGGGGCATCACGTCCCCGCGCTCCGCGGCGATGCTGTAGCCCTTCGTGAGCACCTCCGCCGCCTTGTCGTTCTCATTGAGCGCGATCAAGACCTGTCCGCGGAGCTGATAGGCCCTGCTCATGATCGGGTTGAGCTCGAGCGTCTTCGCCAAGGCCTTCTCGGCGTCGGCGGGGCGGTTGGCGTCCTTGTAGGCGTTGCCCAAGCTGAACCAGGCCATGTCGTTGGTCGGGTCGGCCTGGGTCATGTTTTCCCATTGGGCGATGCGTGCGTTGTTGTCCATGCCCATAGGATAGCGACGTGGTCCACTCCAAGGTGAACCGCGGGAGTGGTCGGCGTAAGCTGCCCGCCCTTGACGCCCCCGGGCCCGAAGCCTTCCATGCTCCTTACGCTCCCCATCCACGAGACCCGCGACGAGCTCCTGCGCATCCTGCGCGCGGGGAACCGGCTGCTGCTCACCGCGCCGCCCGGCTCGGGCAAGACCACGCAGGTGCCGCAGATCCTCCTGGAGGCGAAGGCCGCGGGCGGGCAGATCGTCGTGCTGCAGCCGCGCCGGCTGGCGACGCGCATGGTCGCTCGCCGGGTCGCCGAGGAGATGAGCGTCCGCGTGGGCGACCTCGTGGGCTACCAGACCCGGCACGACAGCCAGGTCAGCGCGGCCACGCAGGTCCGCTTCGTCACCGAGGGGCTCTTCCTCCGGCAGATCCAGCACAACCCGCGCCTGCCGGGCGTGGGCACGGTGATCCTCGACGAGTTCCACGAGCGCAGCTTGGCCGCGGACACCGCGCTGGCGCTGGTCCGCCGGGTGCAGGAGACGCACCGCCCCGATCTGCGCCTATTGGTGATGTCGGCCACGCTCGACACCCAGCGCGTCGGCGAATACCTCCGCTGCCCGAGCCTGGGCGCGCAGGGGCGGGCCTTCCCCGTCGACGTGCGCTACCTCGAAAAGCGCTCGCAGGCCCCCGCGTGGGACTTGGCCGCCGACGCGCTGGCCGACATCGTCGCGTCGGGCGAGCCGGGCGACGTGCTGGTCTTCATGCCCGGAGCCTACGAGATCCGCCGGACGATCGAGTCATGCCGCCGCGTCGCGCCCGGGGAGGCGATCGACTTCCTCCCGCTCCACGGCGAACTGCCCGTCGCCCAGCAGGACGCTGCCCTGCGCCCGGGGGCGAACCGCAAGGTCATCGTCTCGACCAACGTCGCCGAGACGTCGATCACCATCGAGGGCATCCGCCACGTGGTCGACAGCGGCTTGGCGCGGATCAACCGCTTCGACCCGCGGCGGGGGATCAACGTGCTGCTGGTCGAGGGTGTGAGCCAGAGCTCCTCCACGCAGCGGGCCGGGCGCGCGGGGCGCACCGCCCCCGGCACATGCCGCCGGCTGTGGAGCGAACTCGACCAGCGGGCCCGCCCGCCCCACGACACACCCGAGATCCTCCGGCTCGACCTCACGGAGGTCGTGCTGCAGCTCAAGGCCCTGGGCGTGAACGACCCGCGCGACTTCGATTGGCTCGACGCCCCCGCGCCCGCGGCCGTGGAGCGGGCCATCCGCACGCTCGAGGGCGTCGACGCCGTCGCGCCCGCCGGCGAGCTGACGCCCGCGGGGCGCACGATGGCCTCGTTCCCCATGCACCCGCGCCTCTCGCGCATGCTCGTCGAGGCGGGGCGAAGGAACTGCCTGGAGCGGGCCGCCCTCTGGGCCGCGTTGGTCAGCGAACGCGACATCTTCATCCGCGGGGCCAAGCCCGACGCTTCCGAACAGTCGGGTTCGCATCGGTCGGACTTGCTGGTGCTGGAGCACGCCTTCGAACGGGCGGTTGCCGCGAATTTCGACATCGGGCGATGCTCGGCCCTGGGCGTCCACGCCAACGCCTGCCGCGAGGTCGAGAAGACCCGCAAGCTCTATCTCGAGGTCTGCGAGGACGCGGGCTTGAAGCCGAAACGCGGCGGCAAGGACAGCGGCGATACCGACGACCTGATCCTCTGCCTCATCACCGCCTATCCCGACCACATCGCGCTCCGCCGGAGCTCCGACAACCCGTCGTGCGCGTTGACCGCGGGGAGGCGGGGGCAGATCGAGCCCGCCAGTGTCGCCCAGCGTCCCGGGCTGCTCTTGGCCGTGGAGATCCGCGAGGTCGGCGCCGGGCAGGCGATCAAGACCGTGCTCTCCATCGCCAGTGAGATCGAGCCCGAATGGCTGGAGCAGGTCCACCCCCGGCTGATGACCCGTCGGTTCGTCACGCAATGGAATGCCCAGAAGCTCGCGGTCGAGCGCGTCGAGCAAAGGCTCTTCGACGACTTGGTCTTCGAGCAGACCGCGCGCCCGGAGACCGACCTCGACGCGGCCGCGGAGGTGCTGGCCGACCAAATCGTCCGCGGGGAGATCAAGCTCGACACCTGGGACGAGCAAGTGGAGCAATGGATCGCCCGCACGCGCTGCGTGGCCGACTGGTTCCCCGAGCGCCGGCTGCTGCGCTACGAGCCCGACGACCTGCGCGTCATCCTGCAGGAGATCTGCGCCGGGGCGACTCGCTTCGGGCAGGTGCAGGACCGCCCGTGTCTCCCCAAGGTCCGCGACGCGCTCTCGTGGGACGACCAGCAGTTCGTCGAGAAGATGGCTCCGGACCGGATCGAACTGCCGCGCGGGTGGAAGATGAAGGTCGAGTACCAGCCCGGGAGCCCGCCGCGAGGCCGGGCGAAGATCCAGGACTTTTATGGCCTCGACCGCTCGCCGATGGTCGCGGGCGGCCGGCAGAAGGTGACGCTGGAGATCCTCGGGCCGAACTACCGCCCGGTGCAGATGACCGACGACCTCGCCGGATTCTGGGCGAACCTTTATCCCGTGCTGAAGAAGGAACTCTCCAGGAAATACCCGCGGCACGAGTGGCGGTGAGGGTTTGCCGGGGCGACACCACTTTGCCCCTCTCCCCCCGGGAGAGGGTGGCGGGTACTCCCGCCGGGTGAGGGCGTGGGCAACCGGGGGCTTCCGTTATCACCGCAGACGCAAGCGGCTTTTTCGGGCGTCTTTGTTCGCTCTCGCCCCCACCCGTCACGGATGAGTACATCCGTGCCACCCTCTCCCGGAGGGAGAGGAGCAGAGATCCATCCGTGCGTGACGGTTAACGCAACATCGGCGAAAGGATGAGCGATCACCCCTGCGCGCTCGCCGACGTCGACGCGTCCGCGGGCGAGGGGTCGTCGATCTCGTTGCCCAGGGTGGGGCTGACGCGGGCCAAGGGAGTCTCCCCGCCGCGGATCTTCTTCTGGCCCTGGCGGACGAGCACCTCGGGGCGCATCGTGTCGGGCAGGTAGAGTTCGGTGGTCGAGCCGAGCTTGATCATGCCGTAGCGCTGCCCGCGTTGGAGCGTCTGCCCGACCTTGGCGTCGCAGACGATCGTGCGGGCGAGGGCGCCGCTGACCTGGCGGATCGCGGCGACGGGCTTGCGCTTCACCGGGTGGACCAGCACCATCAGCAGCGATTCGTTGACCTCGGCCGACTTGGGGTTGAGCGCGTTCATGTACTGCCCGGGCTTGTGCGTGAGCGACGCGACCAGGCCGTGGCAGGCGGAGCGGTTGACGTGGACGTCGGCGACGGAGAGGAAGATGCGGATGCAGGTGGCGGGGCCGCCCAGGGGCTCGAAGTGCTCGATGCGGTGGACGGAGGTGATGCGGCCGTCGGCGGGGGCGACGACGATGCCCTTCTGCGTGGGCGTCTGCCGGAGGGGATCGCGGTAGAAGCTCAGCAGCGAGAGGGCGAGGAGCAGGGCGGCAGCCCCCACGGCCCACCAGCCATGCGAGGCGGCGAAGCCGCGCCAGGCGCAGAAGGCGACCGCGGCCCCGCCGACGATCAGGATCGTGATCCAGTGCGACTTGCCGTAACTGCTCAGCATGCCAAGGGTGTCTGCGTGAGGGTGGGTGACGCGTTCCGGAAACCCCCGGAAACCCCCGGGAAACCCGGAGACCCCGGCGGGGCGTGGGGTCTTCGCGTCCGATGCCGAATCTTCAATGCCGAAGCAGATCGACGATGCCAGACCAAGTCCCAAGTCGCCAACGCGGGCGAGCGGGTCAGGCGGCGGCCTGCTTGCCCG
>JAPLMQ010000315.1 GCA_026386955.1 Planctomycetota bacterium | reverse complement strand
GGTGCCACATGTCATCGTACTCGTGACATGTGCCGGTCAACGGACGGCCCATGGCGTCTCGGCGGCTTTGTCGAGACCATTGAGGAAACTCAGTCATCGCGGAGGCCTCATCGCTTTCGCCTGGCGTGGACCGCACGGCCTCCCAAGACACATGTCACGAGTACGATGACATGTGGCACCGGAAAATCCTGCGGCTCCGACGCGCCCAGCGCGTCACTTCACCAGCGTCACCTCAAGGTTCATCGCCGGGAACAGCCGCGACCAGCCCGTCAGCTCGTAGTACGTCTGCGCCCGCGGCGAGCGGTTCGCCAGCCATTCCATCGCCGAGTTGCAGATCTTGAGCGTCGCCGGCTTGGGGAACGTGATGTGCTTGCGCCCGTACGTCGCGAACTTGAAGTCGAAGTAATACCCGCGGAACTTCCCCTCGTAGGTGTCGCCCACGAAGAAGTTGAACGTCTTCGCGGCGAACCGGTTGATGTGCGTCGGGTCGATGTAGTTCGCGTGCGAGGTGAAGTGCGGGACGCGGATGTGCACCTTCCCCCCGGGCGCCAGGATGCGGTGGCATTCCTTGAGCAGCGGCGGGTACTTCACGTGCTCGAGCACGTCCTGGCACTTGATCTCCTCCATCGACGCGTCGGCGAAGGGCAGGGGCAGCACGTTCAGGTCGTGCACCACGTCGACCCCCGGGAGCGCGACGCAGTCGACGTTGACCCAGCCCGCGAGGATGTCGGTTCCGCAGCCGAGGTGAAGCTTGCGCAGTGTGGACATTGTGGACCTCCAGAAACCCGGCTGGCCCGCAACGGCCCGCCGGGGGTGTTCGCCGGTTCACGGCTTGAACTTCTTGTCGAACTCCTCCTTGGTCGCCTTGTCTCCGTTGATCCAATAGATCGACTCGCGCACCTTGCCGTCGGCCTCGTAGGCCTTCGCGACGCCGTGCTGCAGGTTGTTCTTGAAGGGGATCTCCGCCTTGATCTTCCCGTCGAGATAGAAATCCTTGACGATGCCCTCGATCTTCCCCGCCTTGTAGGGCATGACGCGCTTGGGCTTGTCGGTCTTGGGCCAGAGGTCGACCAGGTCGCCCTCGCGCTTGCCCGCCTTGAGCGTGACCTTGCGGATGACGCCGCCTTCCTCGTCGAACGAAAGGCTCTCGCCGTTCTCCAGCCCGCCGACGAAGATCGTCTCCGCGAGCGACTTTCCGCTGGGGTGGAGCACCTTGCGCACGCCCTCGATCTTCCCGGCCTTCCAGGGCGTCTCGACGCGGAGGTAGCGGTTGGTCGGCGTGTACTCGCGCTCGACGCCGTCCTTCAGGCCGTCCTTGTATTCGCAGGTGTGGATCAGCCCGACGTATTCCTGGTAGGTCGACTCCAGCCCCTCGGGCTTCCCCTGCGGATTGAGCGGGACGATGGTGCGGACCATGTCGTGCTCGCCCTTGCCCATCTCGAAGTAGTGCTTGACGGCGATGCGCACCTTGAAGCCGTCGGGCACCTTGTTGGCCTTGCGGTAGGCGTCGACCTGGGCGACGAACGGCCGGGCGGGAGGCTCGGGGTCCTTCCCGGGCTCGACGACGAAGAGCGGGTACTCGGAGCCGTCGGGGTTGGCGGGGGCGGGGGTGATTCCGGGGGCGGGATCAGCCGAATACGCGGGTGCGATCCCGAGCCCGACCAGCGCGGCGAGGGCGAACAAAGCCAGGCACGGCAGGGACGTCTTCATGGCGCGGGTGCTCCGGGTTCCGGGTTCCAGAATTCAGGTGTCATGGGGGGGCGATCGCCGGGAAATGCGGGCAAGCAAGCCGCATGGTTTTAGCGGCGCACCACCCATTATCGTACCCGCAACCAGCGTCGTCGTTCACGCGGGCGCGGCAATCCGGGGCTTGTGCCATGGGACCGATGAAAAGCCGCGATTCGCGGTCGGGCCGCGCCGGGCGAGGCTATCCCGAACTACCTCACGTCGACGATCTCGATCGAATGGCAATGGAATCTGAATCTGGGGCTGTCGTCACCCACCCGGAATCGAAGGCCCTCCCACTGCGAGCTGGAGATGTCGTCGATCCCGAAGTCCTCGACCTGCAGGGGCAGCCCCTGGAGGTCCATGGTCAAGGTCTTGACGCCTCGAAAGAGGATCACGACCGTCACGAACGGCCCCTTCCGATCGGGCCAGACTTTCATGGACGCGTCGATGCGCTGGAACCGCGCTTCGATCCGGAGCGATGTGCGTTCCGTGCCGTCGTCGTCCTCTTCGCGCGTGAAGTGCATCGCGTCGATGAACGCGAGATCGCCGGGATGCCATCGCCCGAGCCGGGCGGCGACGCGTTCGGTGTTGAGGATGGGAGTCATGCGGAGAACCCCGGCTTGAGCGATCGACCCCTGCTACTTCGCCCCGCTCGCATTCCCCGCCGCGAGGTGCCGCGCCAGCAGCGCCGCCAGCTCCGGGCTCTTCCCGACCGTATGACTCGTCGTCGGGCGCTCGAACCCCCATTCGCCGCTCTCGAAGACCCAGATGGTCCGGATCGGCTTCTCCTCCCTGTACCACGTGACGAGCGCCCAATTCTCGCCGGCCGAGGGCGGGACATCCCGCACGACCAACGTCGCCCGCAGCGCCTTGAGCCCCGCGGCGCCGGCGATGATGGTCTGCTTCTCCCCCGCCCGCGGACGCGCGGACTTGATCGCCGCCCACTCGGCGGAGTCCACCGCGGGCAGGTCCTCCTGCTGGGTCAGCCGAATCGCGTCGGCCTGGTCCTTGGCCGGCTTGACCGGCCCCACGACGGCGGACGTCTTCGCCTTGGAGACTGTGGATGAGCTGGAAAGCCGCGAATCCTCATGCGACGAACAAGCGGGGAGCGCGACGAGCGCCGCCGCGGCGAGGCAGGCGAGGATCGGGCCGTTTTGGCCAATCATGAGCCGCGTGATCGTCATGGCGTTTGCCTTCCTGTGTTGATTGCCACCGGCGGTCACCAATCTCCGCGGAATCCATGCGTGACCGCCAAGGCGGGCCAGTGCGCCATTGCGCGCAACATCACTCCGCTGCCAGGAACAGTCCCGGCTCGACATTGAAGCGCCGGGCGAGGACCAGGATGTGCTTCTTGCTGAGCTCCCGCTTCCCGTTGAGGATCTGGCTGGCGAGCCCGCGGCTGCCCAGCAGCTTCCCAAGGTCGATGGCCTTCATGTCGTTCGCTTGCATCAGGAACTTCAGGGCCTCGAGCGGGCCGAGGTCCGCCGCCTCGATGGCGTGGTGCTCGCGCTCATAGTCTTCGACGAACTGCGTGAGGGCCGCGAGGTAGGCCCTCTCGCCCGAGTCGAGGGCCTTCTCGCCGCGGACGGCCAGGGGCCCGAGGAACGCGAGCGCGGCGTCGAGTTGGGCTTCCGACTTGATGGGCAAAAGGGGATGCCGGCGGACCAGGTCGAAGTAGCTGTCCTTCATCGGCTTGGCGAGGGTGGTCATAGTTGGTCCTTCCATCGGTCCCGGCTGTATTCCGCGTGGGTCATCACCCGCAGGGGGTAGAGGCAGCCCGTGTTGTAGTGGATCGCGGCGACGAGCCGGAACTTGTTGCCGGCGATGTCGAAGACCACGACCGTGTTGCCGCTCTTCACCTTGGCGGTGTCCGCCGATGCGAAGGTCTGCCTGACCGCCACGAAGTTCGTCCATTGGGCGGCGGCCGTGCATTTGTGCCACGCCCGCAAGGGGGCCTCGGCGTCGGGGTGCCTTTGCCAGAACGCCTTCAGGGACTTGAGCGATATCACCCTCATCGGCCTGATCCCCGAACATGTTTACATTTTGTGCGCATCGTGTCGTGAAGTCAAGCGGATTTCGGAGCGAGGCCCGGAACTCAAAACGCCAACCGCAGCCGCTCCGCCGCGGGCGAGTCGGGGGAGAGCAGGTCGTTGACGATGTGCTCGGCCGCGGCCTTTTGCCCGGGCCAGAGGAACGACCGACCGGCATGGTCGCGCGGGACCCAGCGGAAGGCGTCGTGCGCTTCGTCGAGGATCGGGTCGGGCCCGACGGCAACCTCCGCGGCGAAGCCGGGGCTGAGCATGACCGCGTCGAGCGAGGCCAGGAAGTAGGTGTTGACGATCTCGAGTTGCCAGAGGTTGAGGAGTTCGCGCCCGCCGGTTCCCTGCTTGGCGTAGCCGGTCTCCTCGCGCAGTTCGCGCACCGCGGCCTGCATGGCCGTCTCGCCCTCCTCGACGTGGCCCATGACGGTGTTCCACGCGCCGGCCATCGGGTCGCGCGTCCGGCGGATCTGCAGGAACTCGATGTCGGCCAACCCCGCTGGCCCGGAGGGTCGGGGCACGCGGCGGAAGACGAAGACCTCAACGATGTTGGTCAGCAGTCGCGGGCCGGGCATGCGGGCGAGTATAGCTTCAGCCACGGCTCCATCAGCCCGGGTCGGCCCGTCTGATGCTGCTGACGATCGCATCCCCCAAGACGATGAACGCCTCCAGCGGATCGAATCCAACGAACCGCGCTTGGAGGATGTGTCCGGATTTCCGAAAGAGCATCGATCGGTCGTAGACCGATTTCGACGCTCCGGGCCAAAATCGGCACAGAAGAACCTCATGGCTAGCCCGCATGCCCGCGATCGATCCGTTTCGGATGATGGTCTGGACCCACTGCTCAGTTTTGAATGGGTGCGCGATCGATTTTTGGGAGGCTCGAATCCCCTTGAGCGTCTGTTCGTCCGGCAGGCGCACCACGCCGACCATTTTCATGAAGACGTGATTCGAAGCCGAAGCTTTGATCTGGAGAATCAACTGGTCTCGACGAGGTTGCCGAAACTCGGCGGGAGCGTCGATGGAGATCACGCCATCGGTGAATGTCTTCATGGCGTTCTCACCCCGGTTCGGCAAAAACAGGCCCCATCGCGACAGGGTTACAGAACCCCTCACGCCATCGTCTGCGCCCGCTCTTTCGAGACCTGCCACCTCAGCGGCTGCCCCACGAGCCAGCGGTCGAGCTCCTCGATCATGTAGCGCCCCAGCCGGCGGCACTCCGGCCCGACCGCGCCGGCGATGTGCGGCGTCAGCGTCACGTTGGGCAGCGAGTAGAGCGGCGAGCCGGCGGACGGCGGCTCGGGATGCGTCACATCGAGCACCGCGTGCAGGTCGGTGCGGCGCTGCAGAGCCGCGATCATCTCCGGCTCGCGCACCACCGCCCCGCGGGCGGTGTTGATGAACGTCGCGTGGGGCTTCATCGACTCGAAGTGAGCTCCCGTCACCAGCCCCTCCGTCTCGGGCAGCCAGGGCGTGTGCAGCGAGACGACGTCCGACCGGCGGAAGACCTCGTCGAGCGACACGAGTTCGACGCCGAGGCCCGCCGCGTCGGCCGGGGCGAAGTGCGGGTCGTAGGCGATCACCTTCACGTCGAACGGGCGCAGCAGCTCCGCGACGCGCCGCCCGATCATGCCCAGCGAGACCAGCCCGACGGTCGAGCCGAAACCGCCGGCGACGGGCTGCGTTCCGGGGTAGTGCCCGAGGCGCTTGACCTCCCCGGCGTAGGTCCAGAACCGCTTGAGGCTCAGGAGGATCGTCGCGAGCGTGTACTCCGAGACCGGCACCGCGTTCGCGGCCCAGGCACTGACGATCGGGATGGCGCGTGTCCAGAAGGCGTCGCTGACGATCCCGCGGATCGAGCCTGCTCCATAGAAGACCGCGCGGAGATCGGGCAGAAGCGCGAGCAGGTTGGCGTCGAGCCTCGGCCCGCCCCAGCCGGAGAGGATGAGGTCGGTCTTGGCGAGGAGATCGGGGTGGTTGATCACCTTGTCGCCCGCGATCGGGTCGGCGAGGACGTCCACGCGCTGGGCGATCTCGCCGCGCAGCTCAGGCCCGTAGATGTTGTCGAAGGCCCAGGGGCTCAGGACGAAGAGGGCGCGGGGTTTGCGATTCGGAAATGGCGCGGGCACGGGGTGGTTCCGGGGAAGTGATTGCGAGAGTTCAAATGGTCCGGTCCCAGGCACTGCAGTGCCTGGGCTTTGGGGGATTCAGATCGCGATCAGCACATCTCCATCAGCGCGTCATTCCGGTTTCCCCAGTTCCCCACCCGGCAGCACGCGAAGCGAAGGCATCGTCGTCGGCGCCTTCTTCTCCAGCCGCGGGCCGGTGAAGAGGAAGCAGGGGCGGAGGATGCCGCCCAGGCCGATCTCGTTGGCGTTGGAGTTGCGGATCACCTCCATCACCAGGAGGTTGATGCCCTCGGTCTTCAGGCCGTCGGTGAGGTCGAAGACCGCCGGGCTGGAGAAGTGCACGCCGCTGGTGCCCACCGCCTTGCCGTTGATCCAGACGCGCACCTCATCCTCCACGCCGCCGACGAAGAGCCCGATCGGCTTGCCCTTCACGTCGGCCGGCAGCGAGAAAGGGTGCCGATACCACACCGCTCCCCGCCGACGGTCGGCGAAGCCCTGCGCGTCCCACGTCGTCGTATACGTCTGCGTCGGCGTGAACTTGATCCCCTTGAGGTTCGTCGCCTCGAAGTGCGCGGTCTCGCCCATCTGGTCGGCGTCGAAGAAGGTCGGCAGCGAATCGGGGATGCGCTGGACGATCTGGTTCGGCTCGGACGAGTACTGCACCGCTTGGTCGACGAAGCCCTGCAAAAACCGTTTGATGTACTGCGGCGCCTCGTTCGCGACGAGTTCGCTGTTGAGGTTGTACGACTCGTCCCACTTGGCCTTGACCTTCTCGAGCGCCGTCTGGGCTTGGACGAACTGATAGTTCATCGTCGCGCTGTGGTAGGCGAGATAGAGCTTGAGCGTCTCCAGCCCCGCCGCCACGTAGGCGACGCGCGTCTTGTCGTCCGCCGTGTCGGCGGCCCTCGCGGCCTCGTCGAGCGACCGTTGCAACTGCGCCACCACCCCAGGCGTGTAGATCAGGTGGATCGCGTGGTACGAGCCCGCCTCCTGCTTCGCGTCGCTCTGCCGCTGGGCGAGGGCGAGGTTGTATTGCTCCATCGCCGGGCCCGCCTTCCCGTACGCCTTCTCGCAGTATTCCTTCAGCACCGCCTTCCAGTCGAGGCGCGAATTCCACGCCAGCCGCATGAAGACGTAGTCGCTCGCCCCGAGGATCGACCACATCTTGGTCGCCTCGACGTTGAGCCCCAGGATGCCCTGCTTCTTGTAGAACGGCAGCTCCTCGCCCCAGATGCGCACCTTGGTGTAGGGGACGAGGTTCTCCGCGAGGTTCCAGTTGTAGCCGCGGTAGAGCAGCGGGTTGCCCTGCTTGCGCGAGAGGTCGCCCCACTTCTCGACGACCTGCCGGTACCACGCCTGCGAGCGCGAGTTGGGGTCGAGCACGCTGTGGTAGCGCGAGAAGTTGATCGGCGCGAAGATCACCGCCATCTTCGGGTCGGGCGTGTATCGCGCGGGGTAGTCGGCGTGCACGGAGTAGGAGTAGAACCCCACCATCGCGTTGGGATACTCCTTGTGCACCTGGGCCAGGATCTCGTTGCCCAGGAGGACCAGCAGGTCGGTCTGGTCCTCCTCGCCGACGATCGGGTCGAGCCGGCCGGGGGAGGCCTTGCGCGACGCCTCCGACCGGGAGTACCCCAGCCCGTCGGCGGGGCCGATGCCGAAGCCCGCGGCCGTGTCGGCGGTCCACTTGCCCGCCTCGATGTTCGTCTTGTAGGCGTTCTTGATCTCCTCGACGAAGATCTGCACGACACGCGGGTGCGTCGACTCGAGCTGCGGCCCGAGGCGCTTGAGCTCGCCGTTGCCGTCGAGGCGGAGGGCGTACATCGTCGGGTCCTTCTCGAACTCGGCCCGGTGCCGGTTCATGAACTGGTCCCAGACATGTCCCGCCGTCTGCCCCGCGACGAGGTTGAAGTTGCCCGCCTTCTGCCGGCGCAGCCAGAGGGCGAAGTTCTGCCCCTCGGCGGGCTTGGCGGGGTGGTCCTTGGTGTGGTAGCCGCGGTACCACAGCCGGCGGAGGAGGAAGTCGGGCGCCTGGGCCTCGTCGAGGTCGGGGAGTTCGACGGTGGTTTTGCGCGGGACGATCTGCCCGATCTCGCCGGGCATGACCCAATCGCAGCCGAGCTTGCGGAGGAGTTGGTAGAGGCCGAAGGCGACGGCGGTGTTGGACTGCCCGCCGACGAGGATGCGGTCGCCCTTGACGATGATGCGGAAGCCTTCGAGGGAGAGGGAGGTCTTGGTGGGCGTGGCGCCGCCTCCGCCCTCAGGAACGGCCAAGTCGCCCAGGATCAACGCGGGGCCAGCGATCTCCGTCACGCCCTTGGCGTCGATGGCGACGATCTCCAACTTCGTGCCGGCCATCTTCTGCAGGTGGTCGTTGAAGTCGTTGACGGCGGCGAGCAGGTCGCGGGCCTCGGCGAGGCGCTGGGCGTCGGTGGAGAGCGGGGCCGCCTTCAGCCCGCCGCGCTTCGCGGGCGCGGCCGAGTTGGCAGCCGCGTCGTCGGCCGTGCCCGCGACCTCCGCGGTGACGTAGATCTTCGCCACCGGCTTGCCGTCGCGGACCAGCGTCGCGGCGTGAAGAGAAGTCGGCAACGACAGCGCCGCCAGCGCGGCCACGAGATGAAACACGACGCCCGGCCGGCGACGCGGAAGGATGCGGATCATGTCTGCTCCGTGCCAGAAGAGAGGGGCTTGCAGCGCCGCGTCAGTATATGAGCCCTCGGAACGACTCGTCTTGTTAGCCGGAAGCGCAAGCGACGGGACGGGGGTCGAACAAATCAAGGCCAGGCCGGAGCTCCGAACGGCCGATCGGGCCACTATGGAGCAAGGCGATGCGGGATTGGCCACGCTTGTCGGAGCACATCCCGGCTGTTGTTTGATGGACCCCCGTCCCGTCGCTTGCGCTTCCGGCTAACAAGACGCCCTTCCCTGGCCCGACCCCACCGAACCCGACGGCGTACCGTCGGGATCAGTGGGCTTGGCGATCGCGTGAAACTTGCCTCCCCGCCACGCCCCTGCGATCATGCTCCACCCTTTACCCGTTCGATCCCTTTTCGGAGAGCGTCCATGTCCCTCAAGCTGGCAGTCATCCCCGGCGACGGCACCGGGCCCGAAGTCGTCCGCGAGGCCCTCAAGGTCCTCAAGACCGTCGCCGCCTCGGAGAAGCTCAAGTACACCCTCACCGAGTTCGACTACGGCGGCGACCGCTACCTCAAGTCGGGCAAGGTCATCGACGAGGCCGAGATCCAGGGCCTCAGGAAGTTCGACGCCGTCCTCCTCGGCGCGCTCGGCCACCCCGACGTCAAGCCCGGAATCCTCGAGAAGGGCATCCTCCTCCGTCTCCGCTTCGACCTCGACCAGTACATCAACCTCCGCCCCGTCCACCTCTACCCCGGCGTCGACACGCCCCTGAAGGACAAGGGCCCCGAGCACATCAACTTCGACGTCATCCGCGAGAACACGGAAGACCTCTACTGCGGCCACGGCGGCATCATGCGCAAGGGCTCGCCCCAGGAGATCTCCACCCAGGAGATGATCACCACCCGCTTCGGCGCCGAGCGCTGCCTCCGCTACGCCTTCGACTACGCCCGCATGAAGAAGAAGACCAAGAAGGGCAAGGGCAAGCTCACGCTGGTCCACAAGACCAACGTCCTGACCTTCTGCGGCGACACCTGGTTCCGCGCCTTCAACGAGATCGGCGAGCAGGACTACCCGGACATCGAGCGCGACTACAACCACGTCGACGCCTGCTGCATGTGGTTCGTCAAGAGCCCCGAGTTCTACGACACCATCGTCGTCCCCAACATGTTCGGCGACATCATCACCGACCTCGCGGCCATCATCCAAGGCGGCCTGGGCGTCGCCGCGGGCGGCAACATCAACCCCGAGAAGGGCGGCGTCTCGATGTACGAGCCCATGGGCGGCTCGGCCCCGAAGTACACCAACCTCAACGTCATCAACCCCCTCGCCGCCATCGCCGCGATGGGCATGCTCCTGCAGAACACCGGCGCGAAGAAGGCCGGCGACCGCATCGACGCCGCGATCAAGAAGGTCACGCCCAAGATGAAGTCGCAGTCCGCGGGCAAGATGGGCTACTCGACGACGCAGGTCGGCGACCTGGTCTGCGAGAACCTCTGAACCGCGTCGGTTTGAAGTACAGTTGATCGAAACCCAAAGCCCAGGCACAGCCGTGCCTGGGTTTTTCTTGGAAACCCCGCGATGCCCAAGCCCTACCAAGTCGCCGCGTATTACTTCCCCAACTACCACGTCGACCCGCGCAACGAGCAGGTCCACGGGAAGGGCTGGACCGAGTGGGAGCTGGTCAAGGCCGCGACGCCGCGTTTCCCCGGGCATCACCAGCCCAACCTGCCCGCGTGGGGCTTTGAGGACGAGTCGGACCCCAAGGCGATGGCGAAGAAAATCGACGCCGCGGCCGACCACGGGCTGACCAGCTTCATCTTCGACTGGTACTACTACAACGATGGCCCGTTCCTCGAGCGCGGGCTCGACAACGGCTTCCTCAGGGCCCCCAACAACGCCCGCATGAAGTTCGGGCTCATGTGGGCCAACCACGACTGGATCGACATCCATCCCGCGAAGCATGGCGGGCATCACCGGCTCCTGTACCCCGGCGAGGTCACGCTCGAGACGTGGGAGCGGATCACCGACCTGGTGATCGAGCGCTATTTCAAGCACCCGTCCTATTGGCTCATCGACGGCGCGCCCTACTTCTCGATCTACGAGTCGCACACGCTGCTCAAGGGCTTCGGGGGCCTCGCGCCGACCAAGGCGGCGCTGGCGCGCTTCCGGCAGAAGACCATCACCGCGGGATTCCCCGACCTCCACCTCAACGGCGTGGTCTGGGGCATCAGCATCCTGCCCAACGAGAAGACCGTCGCGAACCCCGACCAGCTCGCCCACGCGCTGGGGTTCAACTCCGTCACCTCCTACGTCTGGGTCCATCACGTGGGCTTCGACAAGTTCCCCGTGACGCCCTACACGGAGCTCGCCGCGAAGGCCGCGGCCCACTGGGACAAGACCTTCGGCGAGTTCACGCTGCCCTACCACCCCAACGTGACGATGGGCTGGGACTCCAGCCCGCGCACGGTGCAGAGTGACAAGTTCGAATCGAAGGGCTACCCGTTCATGGCCAAGATGGGCGACAACACGCCCGCGGCCTTCGAGGCGGCGCTGCGCGAGGCGCGGGCCCGGCTGGAGAAGCGCCCGGTCGGGCAGCGGATCCTGACCGTCAACGCGTGGAACGAGTGGACCGAGGGCAGCTACCTCGAGCCCGACACGGTGAACGGGATGAAGTACCTCGAGGCGATCAAGCGGGTGTTTGGGTGAGGCGGACGTACCACTTACGGACGCCCTTCTTGTTAGCCGGACGCGCAAGCGACGGCGAGAGCCGTCCAATCATGCGAAGTCGCAACGCCTGCCAAAAAGCCATCGCATTCGCACTCACGTTTGTCTGTGCCAGTCTCCTCGTCCCGACCTCGCTCGCGCAGACCACGACCCAACCAACCAGCGCGCCGGCCACCCAGCCCACCAACGCCGCCGCGTTCCACGCCATCGTTGCGGAACTCGCCGCACCCGAGATGGAGGGGCGTGGCGTCGGCACCGCGGGCATCGCGCGGGCCCGCGACCGCGTCGCGCAGTGGTTCACTGCCGCGGGTCTCCGGCCCGGTGTGAAGTCCGGCGGCTACCTCCAGCCCTTCGCCGTCGACATGGGCGTGCGCGTCGTGAAGCAAGCCTGCGAGATGCGGGTCAAGGGCGTCGCGAAGGCCGCAAGGGCGGAGACCGACTTCAACGCCATGGGCTTCTCGGCCGACGGGCACTTCGCGGGACCGCTGGTCTTCGTGGGCTACGGGATCGAGGCGGACGATCGCCGTTACGACAGCTACCGCGGGATGGCGAAGGACGCGCTGCGCGGGAAGGTGGCGGTGGCGTTCCGGTACGAGCCGATGAGCGATGAGGGGCACAGCCTCTGGGCGGCCCGCGGCAAGGGGGAATCGCGCGGGCCATGGACGGAGCATGCCGACCTGTCGACGAAGGCCCACGCGGCGGCGAAGCACGGGGCCGAGGCGCTGCTGGTGGTCGACCCGCCGGGGCAGCGCGGGGCGACGCTCAAGACCACGGCGCTGAGCACCGGCGCATCGGCGGCGATCCCCGTGCTGCATGTCTCCGCGACCTGGCTGGAGGAGGCGCTGACCCGCACCGGCGCGGACGGCCCGACGGCGCTGCGCGAGTTCCAGCGCCGGGCCGACAAGGGTGCCGGGCCGATGATGCCCGATGGCGCGGCGCCGCTCGAAGGGCTGGAGGTCCGCGGCGAGGTCGAACTGCAGAAGCTCAGGGACGAGGCCGCGAACATCGTTGGCGTGCTGCCGGGCATCGGCCCGCTGGCAGACCGTGTGATCCTCATCGGGGCTCATTACGACCATCTCGGCTACGGCGAGATCGGCAGCCGGGCGGCGACGCATGGCCGCCCGGCGATCCACCCCGGGGCCGACGACAACGCTTCGGGCGTCGCGGGGCTGGTCCTGCTCGCCCGCCGGCTGGGCGGGCACGCGGTGAGCGACGCCGCGGGGGACGCGCGGCCCCGCCGCACGCTCGTCTTCGTCGCCTTCTCCGGCGAGGAACGCGGGCTGCTCGGGTCTCGCTTCCTCGTCGACCACCTAGACCAGCTCGGGCCTGACGCCGGGCATATCGAGGCGATGATCAACTTCGACATGATCGGACGGCTGCGCGAGGGCAGGCTCTACGCGCTGGGCATCGAGACCGGCGACCGCTGGAAATCGTTGATCTCCGAGGCCAACGCGGCGACGCGCCTGAACCTCGCCTGGACTTGGTCTGGCATCGGAACCAGCGACAACGTGAGCTTCGACCCGGCGCAGATCCCCGCGGTCATCCTCTTCACCGGCCTCCACGAGGACTACCACCGCCCGACCGACACCGCTGAGAAGATCAACGACACCGGCGCGATGAAGGTGATCGACCTGGCGCAGCGGTTGATCGAGGGGATGGAGGTCGATCCCGAGCGGGTTGAGTTCCGGCGCGCGAGGGATTGAGGATCGGTTCGAGGTCCAAGGCGCTTGGGGACGCATGAAGTGCGCGAGACGCGTGAGGCGCACAAAAAACCCAGGCACGCGGTGCCTGGGCTTTTGGTTGTATCTCAAATCGTCAGGGTCCGATCACCCGCCCTGACCAATCGGCGCCTGCGGGCCCGAGGTGTGCTGGTCGATGAGGCGCACGATCTGGTCCTGCACGCTCTTGATCTGGGGCGGGTAGACGGGGGGCTTGAAGCCGTTGAAGAGGAAGCTGAAGGCGATGACGTGCTCGCCGCCGCCGGCCTCGGGGAGGACGAGGTAGCCGCTGAGGCTGCTCACGCCGCCGATGTAGCCGCTCTTCCCGAAGACCTGGCCGGCGATGTTCTGGCGGAAGCGCTTCTGGAGCGTGCCGTCGCTCCCGCCGACGCTGAGGCTGGCCCGGTAGATCGGGCCGAGCTTCGGGTCGCGGTTCATGGCGGCGAGGATGCCCACCAACGCGCGGGCGGTGACGCGGTTGTCCCGGCTCATCCCGCTCCCGTCGACGATGGAGAGGTCGGCCGCCTGCGTGCCCAGCAACTCGTGCAGGTAGCCGCGGACCGCCGCCGAGCCGTTCTCCCAGCTCCCAGGCATGCCCGTGACCGAGCGCCCCATGCGCTTGAAGAGCGACTCGGCGAAGAGGTTCTGCGAGTCCTTGTTGCAGCGCTGGAGCACCAGCGCCAGGGGCGTCTCGACGCGGATCAGCTCGCGCCCGGTGGGCAGGCGGTCGTCGGGCCCGGGGCGGCTGATGGAGTTGACCTTGATGCCCGCCTCCGCGAGCCGGTAGGCGAGGAGCTGGCCGAAGAAGTTCGGCGGGTCGTCGATGGTGACGTTGACCGGCTGGACGCGGTGGGTCTTCACCTCGCCGCGGAAGGTCAGCTCGTTGTTCTGCGCCTTGCGGGCGACCCAGAAGGTGTCGACCTTGCCGGTGACGGCCCGGTTGGTGGTGCTCAGGAACGGGGCGGCGGGCACGAGGCGGACGCGCGGGTTCTGCCCCAGCCCGGTGGGGTCGGTGTAGACGTCGAGGCAGTTGTCGTAGAAGGTCAGCCCCGAGACCTGGGCGCAGTACCAGCGGTTGAGCTGCTCCTCGGGCCAGGTCGGGTGGACGTAGATCCGGTCGAAGACGCGGTCGTCGATGATGATCTGGTCGACGGCGGTGAGGTTGGCGGCCTTGGCGGCGGCGACCCAGGACTGGAGGAAGGCCTCCACGTCGGTGCCGCGGGCGGTGAGGATGTCGGGGTCGGCGAAGCCGGGGTCGCCGTCGCCGCGGACGACCAGGTTGCGCCCGATGGCGGCGCCCTTGGCGGCCCCGGGCGGGGCGGTGCCGGCCGGCCAGTCCTGCGGCTCGATGAGGTTGAGGCTGGTGCGGAAGGCGAAGTCGGGCCCGAGGAGCTTGACCGCGGCGGCGGTGGTGACCAGCTTCAAGTTGCTGGCGGGCATCATCTGGTTGTCGGGGTCGATCGAGGCGAGCACCTCGCCGCTGCGGAGGTCCTGCACGTAGAGGCCGACGCGCGTCTGCTGGAGCCCCGCGGCGTTGATGATGCGCTGGACCTGGGTCTGCAGCTCGCCCCGCGCGCAGGCGGTGAGGCAGGCGACCAGCAACAGGGGCAGCCAAGGACGACGCATCGCGCGCATGGGCGGATTCCGGAGGGCCGACGGCAAGCCGATCAATGGGTACACGATGAGTGTAGCCGGCCGCCGTCGTGGCCGATGGAAGGAATATCGGCCATTGGCGCGCGGGCGGATGAAGGTTGGGGGTGCCGGACGCTTGAAGGTTGGGCCTGTAGTGTCTGGGCAGGGGCGGCCCGGGAAGGGCTCAAAAGCCGCGTCGCGGTCACTTCGACCGGACCGCCATGTAGTCGCAGAGCTCGCGCAGCGGGCGGGTGCGCTCCGCGGGGCCGCCGAGCTTGTCCAACGCGGCGTGGGACTCGCGCTGCAGGCGGGTCACCTCGCCCTTGGAGGCCTCGATCCCCAGCAGGCCGGGGTAGGTCAGCTTGCCCTTGTCGGCGTCCTTGTTGGTGGCCTTGCCCAGGTGCTCGGTGGTCTGCGTCACGTCGAGCAGGTCGTCGACGACCTGGAACATCAGTCCGATCGCGTCGGCGTAGGTGGTGATGGCCTCGAGCTGGCCCGGCGTCGCCCCGGCGCAGATCGCGCCCATCCGGCACGAGGCGCGGATCAGGGCGCCGGTCTTGTTCTTGTGGATCGTGCGCAGGCGCTCGATGGGGGGCACGGCGACGTCGAAGTCGGGCAGCGTGTCGTGGACCTGCCCGGCGATCATGTCGTTGTTGCCGATGGCCAGCTCGTGGGCGATCGTGGCCGCGAGGGCGGGCGGGAGCTTGGCGAAGAGCAGCTCGAAGGCCAGGCCCAGCATGGCGTCGCCGGCGAGGATCGCCATCGCCTCGTTGGTGGCCTTGTGCAGGGTCGGGCGGCCGCGGCGGAGGTCGTCGTCGTCCATCGCGGGCAGGTCGTCGTGGACGAGGCTGAAGCAGTGGATCATCTCGATGGCCGCGGCCGGCGCGAGGGCGGTGGAGGCCTGGCCCCCCACGGCCTCGGCGGAGCGGATGACCAGGATCGGCCGCATGCGCTTGCCCGGGCCGAAGAGCGAGTAGCGGATCGCCTCCCGCAGGTTGCTGGGGAGCGGGCGGCGATCCAGGAAATCGGTCATGAACGCCTCGACGGCGACGACCGGCTCGGTGAGCGAGGCCTTGTCGTCCCCCTTGGGCTGCGACGACGTCTTGGCGGCGGTCTTGGACATGGGGGCGCAAGCTCCGATGAGGGGGCGAGGTGGGCGGTTTCCCGGGTTTTTTCCGAGGATTGCCCGGAGGATTATAAGGATTCGCGGGCGGGGAGGCCCGACCGGTCCAAGCCTGCATGGGGCCTCACCGCGACGGGGGGGCCTTGGGCATCGCCAGCATCGGATCCTTGTCGAAGGCGATCTGTTGGTTCAGGTTGTCCATGATCCGGTCCACGACCAACTGGTCGCGCGCGATCCGCAGGGGCTTGCCCAGCAGCGTGACGTGGGACGACGACGTGCCCTCGGGGCGGATCTGGAAGGCCATCTCGCGGTACTCGGCCTCGGCGACGTAGAAGATCAGCATCGCGTCGCGCTCGTTCTTGCTGATGGTCCGGCGGGAGAGGCGCAGGTCGCGCATCGTCCGTTGGGAGAGCGTGAACATGTGGTCGAAGCTGGTGCCGGGGAAGTCGCGGTCCGCCAGGACGACGAAGGCGTCGGGGTTGGGGCGGTCGGAGGCGCAGCCCGTGAGCGGCAGGGCGGCGAAGGCCAAAAGAAGGATCGCCGGCAAGGCGAGCAATCGAAGGCGTGGGCGATGGTGCATGGTCGGTCCTTTCAGCACACGCATACGGTAAACCGGGGCGGTCCGAATGGGTAGGCCCGTGCGTTTCACGGGTGGGCGGCTTGGGCTGCCCACCCCCGCGGCGGATTCACCCCACCGCGCGGCGGAGCCACTGCGCGATCGCCATCGCCCCGTCGCCAGGCTGGCGCTCGCGCATCAGCTCCGCCATGTGCAGGCGCTGCTGCGTGTTGCTCATCAGGGCCATCAGCGGCCCGGTGAGCTGGCGGGCGTTGGGCATGGGCTCGATCTTGTCGGTGAAGACCTTGGCGGCGCCGATGCGCACCAACGGGTCGGTGTTCAGCCGCTGGTGCTGGTCCTTGTGGTACGGGTACGGGAAGAAGAGCGTGGGCGTGGCGTTGGCCCAGGCCTCGGCGACGCTCCCGGCCCCGGCGCGGCTTACGGCGATGTCGGCCGCTCGCCACGCCATCCCCATCGCGTTGCAGAACGCCTCCACCCGCGCCGGCACCTGCGCCTGCTCGTACGCCTTGCGCAGACGCTCGACGTCGGCCGGCCCCGAGAGGTGCAGCACCTGCCACGCGCGCAGGGCCTTGCGCGGCTGGGCGAGGTTGAGCAGCTCGATCATCATGTTGTTGATCGACTCCGCCCCTTGGCTGGCCCCCGTGACCAGCAGCGTGTCGCGCTCCGGGTCGAGGCTCAGCTCGCGCCGGGCGACCGCCACGTCCGCGGGCCCGATCACCGAGCGCCGCAGCGGAAAGCCCACGAGGTTGGCCCGGGGCAGCACGGGCGTGGCGTAGGCGCTGAAGACCTCGGTGGCCCAGCGGCTCATCTGCTTGTTGGCCATGCCCGGCACGGCGTCGAGGTTGACCAGCACGACGGGGATGCCCGCCTTGCGCGCCGCCCAGACCGCCGGCGCCGCGACGAAGCCGCCCATCGCCACCAGGGCGACGGCCGACATCTGCTGGATGACGTGCGTCGTCTGGGCCACGCTCTCGAACCACGCTCGCCCGAAGGCGAAGAGCTTGATCGGCTGGAGCGAGGGCGGGCGCGCGACCAGCGGCGTGTAGGTGAGCGATTCCTTGCCCAGGATCTGGGCGTCGAGCGGGCGGTTGGAGACCAGGAAGTGCGGCTTGGACGGGCAGTTCGTCTCGCGCAGGCGCTCGACGATGGCGAGGCTGGGGAAGATGTGCCCGCCCGTGCCGCCGCCGGCGAAGAGGATGGTCGTGTTGCTGGACGGGGGCGAGGAAGTCACGCGAAAGGAAGTCCCGAGGTCGATGGAGAGACGAATGGCCGAGGCGGTCGCCACGGCGGAGGACAGTGTATCGGCTGCGAGTGCATTGAGCGCGAAGGCGTCTGATCAGAGCCGGACACTGTGTGTCCGTCTTTCAGGCGCCAGGCGGTGCTCCGCCGCGCGCGACGTGCCGCACGTGCGAGGGTGACGCAATCCACTCTGCGACGCTGCATCGACAGCATCTGCCGACGGCGTCATCGACTTCCCGCGTCTTGGATGGCTCCCGACGAGTCGTGCGAGCGGAGTACCGCTTTCGCCCGATCGACGGACACACAGTGTCCGGCTCTGATCAGAGGCGCATCCAGGCACGCCCCTCTCACCCCGCCTTCGCCGCCGCGACAAGCTCCCCGATCGTCCTCTCCAGCAGCGGCCCTCCACCAAAGGTCATGCCCAGGGCGCGGAGCTTGCTCGTGTCGATCTGGTTCTTTGGGCCGTGGTTGAGCGTGGCGATCACGCTCTTGCTCCCCGAGATGCCCGCGGCGATCCGCGCGATCTCCTGCACCGCGACGTACTGGTCGTAGCAGTTGTACGACTGCCCCGCGACGCCCTTGGCGGTGAGCAGGATCTCCACCGCCTTCGCCACGTCGGCCGCGTGGACCTCCTTGCCGCCCGCGGCCGACTCGATCGGCTTGCCGGCCAGGACGTCCTTCACGATGTTCATCCACCGGCTCTCCGACGGGCGGCGCTCCAGCCCGTAGATGCCCGTGGGGCGCAGGGCGCAAATGTCCCACGCCGAGCCCAGCCCGTAGCTGTGGACGAAAGCCTCGATCGCGGCCTTGTGGGCCCCGTAGTGGCTGCGCATCCAGAGCGGGTGGGCCTCGTCGAGCTTGCGGTCGGGCAGGATCACGTCGTGCACGCCGCAGGTGGAGATGAAGACGAAGCGCGGGACGTTGGCCGCGCGGGCGGCCTGCATCAGCCGCAGCGAGCCCAGCACGTTCACATTCCCGAAGTGCACGGCCTCGCCCGCCCCGCCCGGGGACCATTCGACCGCGGCGTGGACGATCGCGTCAACGCCGAGGGAGAGGGCCACGTTCGCCGCCTCGTCGTTGAGCTTCCCGGGGACCCACTCGAGCCGGTCGCCCACGTCGGGGAACCCGCCGCGGTCGGCCTCGGGGCGGAACCAGCAGCGGCAGCGATGCCCGGCCGCGAGGAGGTGGTTGACGATGTAGTGGCCGAGGAATCCGGTGGCGCCGGTGATGCCCACGAGCATGGGGGTCTCCTTGAAGGGCGAGCGGGTCGGGACGTCGAGACCATAAGGATACGCCGCGGGTCGCCCGGCGAATTGTCGTGTCGAGGTGCGGCCCGCATCCTTATCATGACGGCATGGGCAAACCCGTCGAATCCATCAACGACGAATTGGCTGCGTTCATCCGTCGGCAGCGGCTCTTCTTCGTCGCCACCGCGCCGCTCGCGGGCGAGGGGCACATCAACCTCTCGCCCAAGGGGCTCGACACCTTCGCGATCCTGGGGCCGAAGCAGGTGGCTTATCTCGACCTGACCGGCAGCGGAGCGGAGACCATCGCCCACCTGCGCGAGAACGGGCGGATCGTGGTGATGTTCTGCGCGCTGGAGGGGCCGGCGAAGATCCTTCGCCTGCACGGGCGCGGGCGCGTGGTCCTCCCCGATTCGCCGGAGTTCGCCCCGCTCGCGGCCACGTTCCCGCCCCGCGAAGGCGCAAGGGCGCTGATCGTCGTCGACGTCGAGCGCGTCGCCACGTCGTGCGGCTGGGGCGTCCCCCGCTTCGAGTTCAGCGGCGAACGCGACGAACTGGACCTGTGGTCGCAGAAGAAGGGGCCCGAGGGCTTGGCGACCTACCGCGAGAAGAACAACCGCGCGAGCATCGACGGGTTGCCGGGGTTGTGAGGGGCAGGTCGCGCAGGATTACGAGCAACCTCACGTCTTGGATTCAGAATGGTGAAGGAACCTTACAACTACAAGAACTACACCCGGCACGAAGCGGTCTCGCTCTTCGGACGAAGCACGGACGCGAGACATCTGTGTGGCGACGAATGGGTCATCCTTCCAAAGGCCATTCTCTGCTTCGCGACCATCGGCTTTCGCCCCAAAGCGTCCTATTTCCGGGCTTCGACGAAATTCGTTTGGGTGGCGACCAAGGACCACCGCGTCGCGGATGATCCGGACGGGATGGCGTCTTGCCCACAAGAGGTGCAGACCGGCAATGCCGGTGCGCGGAGCATGCACTTGTTTGTGCGTCGCGGGTCAGCCGATTCCTTTCAATACCTCGGCAAGCTTGGTCCCTCGTACGTCATGCAGGCGGCTGGCCGGGACAACTTTGGCGAAGCGGAATTCGACCTTTCGCCGGCGCTGCCCAGCTCAGTGTGGTCTGGGCTTGGCGTGACTGATTTCGGCGACACCGATCATCATGCGATCGACGCCGCCTTGAGTCGCCTGAAGTCCAAGCCGACATACGACAAACGATTCGCGGTCCTCAAGAGGCTCGTGGAATACTGGTATGGGCCGGTGGGGCCCGAGGACGGGCTTGGTCCCGCTGAACTCGGCGCCCAACCCTTGCCGCAGGCGCTTCGGGATTGGTACGAGTGGGCAGGTCGCAGGCCTGAGATTCTCAGCGGTCAAAATCATTTGATGCGGCCCGGCACTGAAAGGGCCTATCCGCCCGAGCCACACATCGAGGATGGCAGGCTGGTCTTCTACATGGAGAACCAAGGCGTCTATTCATGGTCGACGTTGCCCGAGGGAAAAAACCCACCGATGTTCGGGCGGCACAACGAAAACAATCCTTGGGAAGACGAAGGATGCACGGTGCTGGATCACCTGATTCACGCCTGCCTGTTCGACGCGGTGATGTGCCATTGCCGCTATGGAGCGTGGTCCGCGGAGGTCCAAACGGACTTGATGGACAAATTGGTGAAGCACATGGCTCCGGTCTCCATCGGTCCTTGGAAATGGTGCAACGGATCACGTTGCTACGCAGGCGGCGGCGCGTTCATGTGGGCGAGCGGCTTGGGCGAAACGAACGGAGACCGACGGTTGGCGGTCCAAATCGGGGCAAAGACCGAGCATCCGTTGACGTTCCTGAAGCCGCTCATCAAATCCACGAAGTGGTACCACCTCGCGATCTAAGTATTGAGCGGCGTCGCGGAACTCGAAGCCGTCGCTTGCGCGTCCGGCTCTGACCAAACCTCACCTCTTCTCAAACTCCCCCATCTCCATCGTCGGGCAGGTCTTGCCCTCGAGCATGCGGTCGACCGACGGGGCGTCCTTGAAGCCCGTGCCGGTGACGAGGCAGACGATGCGGGCGTCGCGCCGGATCTCGCCCCGGGCCGCGGCCTGCAGCGCGCCGGCCAGCGCGGTCGCGCCGGCGGGCTCGCTGAAGATCCCCTCCTCGCGGGCGAGCCGGGCCTGCGCGGCCCAGACGTCGGCGTCCTCCACCGTGTGCCCCGTCCCGCCCGAGGCGCGGCAGGCGGCGATCACCTCGTCGCCGTCGATCACCGTCGGCACCTGCAGCCCGCTGATCTTGCTCGTGCAGGCGACCGACCGGGCCTTGTGCTCGCCGGCGCGGAGCGCCCCGGCGATGGTGTCGTTCCCGCGCGGCTGGACGCACTCGATGCGCGGGGAGCGGGCCCCGTCCGGGGCGTTCGCGAACCCGCGCGCCACCGCCAGCGTCAGCCCGCCTCCGCCCGCGGGCGAGAAGACGTGGTCGATCGCGCGCGGCGCACCGCCAATCGCCCCGCCGCCGGAAACAGGCGACTGAGCCGCCTGCTCCGCCAGCTCG
This sequence comes from Planctomycetota bacterium, assembly GCA_026386955.1. Taxonomy (GTDB): domain Bacteria; phylum Planctomycetota; class Phycisphaerae; order Phycisphaerales; family Phycisphaeraceae; genus JAPLMQ01. The sequence continues at coordinate 938 of JAPLMQ010000315.1, read as the reverse complement.
TAGCTGATCGTCTGCACGCCCGCCATCCCCGCGGGGCTGAAGGCGTATCCGCTGATCTGCACCATCGCCTTGCCCTTGGGGTCGGCCGACTTCTCCTTGAGCCAGTGCAGCACGCGGTGCGTGGTCTCCGCGTCGAGCCCGAAGCCCTTGATCATCGTGATGTCGGCCCCGTAGACCATCATCTGCTTGAGCTTCTCGGGCGGAGCGGTCTGCACGATCAATATCTGGCAGGCGATGCCCGCGACGGCGCAGCAGGCGGCGAGGGCCGCGCCCGTGTTCCCGCTCGAGGTCGCGAGGCAGCGGTCCTTCCCGGTCGCGAGCATGTCGGCGATCGCCGCGACGGCGAAACGGTCCTTGTACGAGCCCGTGGGATTGCAGCCCTCGAGCTTGAACCAGAGGTCATGCAGCCCCGCGGACGGGCCGATGCGCGTCGAGCGCACCAGAGGCGTGTCGCCCTCGCCGAGCGAGATGCGGTGCCGCGGCTCGAGGGCGCGCGTCGCGAACCGGTTTTCCCAGCGCCAGATGCTCATGCGAACTCCTCGGGGAACATCATCTTCTTGAGCCGGTACGGGCCGATCTGGTGGCTCCACCCGCCGTCGACGGTGATGGTCGTGCCGGTGATGTAGGAGGCGTCGTCGCCGGCGAGCATGACGATGGTGCGGGCGATCTCCACGGCCGAGCCCCAGCGGCGGAGCGGGATCATGTCGCAGGAGAAGTCGCGCGATTCGCGGGCGACGTTCTGCCCCGTGGGGTCCTGGTAGTCGTTGCTCATCTCCGTGTCGATCGCGCCGGGGTTGATGGCGACGACGCGCACGCCCGAGGGGCCGTAGAGCGTCGCGAGGTCGTAGGTCAGCGAGTCGATCGCGCCCTTGGCGGCGATGTAGGCCGGGGCCATGCCGCCCGCGAGGCGCGACTGGATGCTCGAGACGTTGATGATC
>JAPLMQ010000303.1 GCA_026386955.1 Planctomycetota bacterium | reverse complement strand
TCAAGCGGAACCAAGGGGAGGAACTCAGCGGCGAGGGCTATCACTCCCGCAACCGCCAGATGCGCATGCTCGCGGTGGTCCACAACATCCTGGTCTGTTATTTATTCGGGAGGTTTGCGACGGAGCAGACCTGTCCCCTTTGATTCCCCCCTTTGATTCCCGGTGGGCTTCGCGGAGTACCGCTCAGCGCCACCCTACAAGAGGCCGTGGGGCTTTGAGGTTTGACGAGGCGGGGCGGTTCAAGCCGTCGGCGGCGCGTTCGGGTGACAAGGTCAAGGCAGGGTTCTCCGTGGCGCCCGGCCCGCGTCGATGGGTCGGACGCCCACCGGCGGGTTTCGCGAGTACGCTCTACCCGCCCTACGGGGTCTCCGGGTCATCGCCGAACCGCTTGGCGGCTGGCTTGGCCCCCCGGATAGACCCCGGATCAGCCCCCGGATAGCCCCCGGATGGGCTTGCCGGTCCTCCCGGCCGTCGACGCAACGGCTTGAAGGCCCCCGGAAGCCCCCGGAAGCGGCGGGAAGCCTTCCAACCCGTACGAGCCTTCGCCGCAACTTCGACGGCGATTGAGGCTAAAATCAACGCAAGTAATTGCGGATAAGTCGATTACGTCAATTTCAACGAATTTGGCTCCTTACCCCTCGCGCGGGCGGCGGGCGGATTTCGGCTCAATTCAGCCCCCAATTGAGGACATCACCGGCCTCCCCGTGTGACGGCAGCGAGACCGGAGGAGGGAGGGAGCGGACCATTATTTCGACCTTCGGAGGGTCGATTTCCCTCGCCAGACGTGGGCACACCTGTCCGGCCAAATCCGGACAACGGCCAAAAACGAAATTTGAAACAAGGACTTGCGCGCGGTTTTTGGGGCCCTTGTCCGGATTTGGCCGGACGCTTGTGCGGGTCTTACGGGAGACGGACTTTTTTTCGCGACACCCCCCGGAACCCGAAACGCTCCCCGGCCGGTCGGCGTATATCTGGGTGAGTCAGCACGTCGTCGGGACGGGCAACTTCGTCGGGTCGGACAGCAGTCGTCGGGGCGAGCTACGTCACTGGGGCGAACTACGTCGTCGGGGCACACCATGTCGGCCGGTCAAGAACGCGATGAATGGCTGATGGCCCAGGTCGCGAAAGGCGATCGGCAGTCGTTGGAGCCCCTGGTGCGGCGATACGCCAGCCCGTTGCTGACGTTCATCCACCGCATGGCGGGCGACCACCACCGCAGCGAGGAGCTCTTCCAGGAGGTCTTCCTCAAGGTCTGGACCAAGCGCCACACCTACGACCCCGAGCGCCCATTCAAGCCTTGGCTGTACCAGATCGCCCTGAACCACTGCCGCTCGGCCCTGCGCGGCAAGACGCTCAAGCTCGTCCGCCCCGCGCTGGGCGGCGGGGCCGACGGGGACGACGACAACTACGTCGACCCGCTCGCGCGGCGGGCGGCGCCGGGCGACTCGCCCATCGAGGCGATCGTCGCGACGGAGTCGGCCGCGATCGTGGAGACCGCCGTCGCCGCGCTGCCCGAGCGGCAGCGGACGGTGGTGGTGATGCGGCTGTGGAACGGGCTTTCCTACGCGGAGATCGCCGCGGCGGTGGGAAGGCGCGAGGGGGCGGTGAGGTCGATCATGCACCACGCGCTGGCGGCGCTTCGCCGCGAGCTGCTGCCGAGGATCAAATGAGTCACGCGTCTCTTTCCATCCCATTCCATTCACTCGGACATGTGTGTGTCCATCCGCATGCCGAGGGGAGCGCGTCGCACGGAGGTTCGGAGAGGTTTGGAAAAGTTCGTCGGTCGATCGGAGCGGAACATGAGTCCTGAAAAACAACAAGACATCGAGGCCCTGACGGAGGATTACCTCCACGGCCTCTTGAAGCCCGAGCAGGCGCGGCAAGTCGAGGCGCTGGCCGCGAGCGATCCCGCGTGGCGCGCGGGGCTCGACGCCGCCCGCCGCCGGCTCGACGCGGTGCAGGGCGTGCCGGGCTCGGAGGCCTCCGAGGCGCTGATCCAGAAGACGCTCGCCCGCGTGGGGCGCGAGGCGCAGCGCGAGCTGGCGACGTTCGGAGCAGGCGCGTTCGGGCATGGCGCGTGGAGCGGGGTTTTCCGGCTGCGCAGCGCGGGTTTCGCGGCGGCGCTGGCGGCGTGCGTCGCGCTGCTCGCTTCGCTGCAGGTCTACTACGACGGCCTCGCCCCCGGGCCGATGGACCTGCGCATCGTGGCGCAGGGCGAGCTGCTCGCCGGCGAGCCGGGCGCGATGCGCGTGCGCCTCGTCAACCGCGAGACCGGTCGCCCCGTGGCCGGCGCGCCGGTCGACATCGAGCTCCACCGCCCCGACACCGGGCGCACGGTCCGCCTCGCCAGCCTCGTGACCGATCGGCAGGGCACGGGGCAGCCGCGGTTCAACTGGCCGGCGTGGGCCTCGGATGTGTGCGAGCTGCGCGTCGTCGCGCGTGCGTCGGCTGGCGGCGCTTCCGGGGGTTCCGGGGGTTCCGGGGGCAGCGAGACGCAGGAGGAGCAGGTCGTCCGTCGCGTGCGCCTCGTGCAGGCCTGGCGGCTGGATCTCACGTCCGACCGTCCCGTCTACGAGCCGGGGCAGACGGTGAACCTCCGCGCCTTCGCGTGGAACCGCTCGAAGGGGCAGGCGATCACCAGCGACGAGCTGGTCTTCTCGCTGACCGATCCGGCGGGCAAGGTCGTCGGCATGGAGTCGTCGCACCCGAGCCGGTTCGGGATCGCGTCCTCGAGCGTCACGCTGCCCGACGACGCCCGCGAGGGGCTCTATCGCCTCGAGTGCTTCTTGGGCGACGCGTCGGTGGCGCGGACGATCGAGGTGGGTCGGCGTTCCGCGGCCTCGTTCCGCGTGAATGCCGAGCTTGATCGGCCGTTCTACCAGCCCGGGCAGATGGTGCGCGGGCAGGTCAACGCCGCCTATTTCCATGGGCAGGCCGTGAAGGGCGCGAAGGCGGAGGTGCGCATCGAGTCGGCCGACGCCGCCCGCGCCGCGGCGGGGCCGCTGGTGGGTCCGGTGACGCTGGCGTTGGATGACGCCGGGCACGCGAACTTTGAGCTCGCGCTGCCGGGGTCGCTGCATGCGGCGCAAGGCGGCGTGAACACGGACTCACTCCCCGACGCGGCCGCCGCCGACCGCAACGGCGAGGCGGTCACGCTGGTGGTGAATGTGATCGACGACGCGGGCCGTCGCGAGGTCCGCCGGATCGAGCGCGTCGTCGCCGCCGAGCCGATCAGGATCGACCTGATCCCCGAGGCGGGCGAGCTGGTCGCGGGCGTCGCGAACCGCGTCTACGTCCTCGCGAACTATCCCGACGGCCGCCCGGCGAAGGCGCACCTGAGCGTCGCGGGGATCGACCGCGGCGCCGAGCGCGAGCTGGTCACGGATGACGCCGGAGCCGCGTCGTTCGAGTGCCGCCCGCGCGGGCAGGAGGTCGCCCTGACCGTCCGCGCCCGCGATGAGCAAGGCCTCGCGACCCGGCAGGAACTCTACCTGCCCGTCGGCGGGCGGCGCGGCAGCGAAGATTTCCTGATCCGGACCGACCGCGCCTCGTACCGCGGGGGCGAGGCCGTCGAGGTGCTCGCGCTGGGCGCGGGCGATGAGCCGGTCTTTGTCGATTTGGTGCAGGACGGCCAGACGATCCAGACGCAGTCGCTGGAGATGAAGGCCGGCCGCGGCGTCGGTCGCATCGACCTTCCCGCCGACGTCAACGGGACGATCCGCGTGGTGGGTTACCGCATGGGCGCGACGCCGGGCGACACGAAGATCGCGGGCGTCGCCGGCCGCCGCGTCCGCTGGATCGAGGCCCGCCCGGCGCAGGACCTGCACGTCGCGGTGGAGGTCGACCGTGACCAATACAAGCCTGGCGACGAGGCGAAGCTCAGCTTCCGCGTGACCGACTCCAAGGGCCAGCCCGCCCCCGGCGCGCTGAGCCTCGCGGCGGTCGACGAGGCCGCCCTGGCGCTGGCCGACAACGCCGGCGGGTCTGACGCGGCGCTGTCGACCTGGCGGGCCGCGCTGCTCGCCCGGGCCTCGGCGCGGTCGTCCGCCCCGGCCGACCCGATGCAGGAGCTGATCGACGGCGGGTTCATCGAGGCCCGCGACGCCGAGCGGGCCCGCGCGATCGTGCGCGAGCCCTGGGGCGCCAAGCGGCTCTCCGAGATGGTGCTGTCGGGCATGATTCCCAAGGAAGTCGGCCGACTGCTCGACGACGGCGAGGCCGCGGCCACCCCGGCGGGCGCGTCCAGCCGCCACGCGGGCGTGCGCCTGGTCGGGCTCGACGCGCTGGCGTCCGATTCCGTCTCGACCGTCGCCACGGCCTCGGCCCCCGAGGCCATGCTCACCGCCGCGAGCTACCCGACGAAACTGGTCCGCGTCGCCGCCGAGCGCCGCACGGCCTTGGCGCTGATCAACGCGGGGTGGGCCGTGCTCGCAGTCGGCGCGATCGTGGTGGGCTTCGTGGCGATGCTGCGCCGCGTCCGCTCGACGATCGCCGTGGCGCTGCTGATCGGGGCTCTCTTCGCCTCGGTCGGCGGGGTGCTCGCGGGGATGAACGCCGGTTCGCGGTCGTACCTCGGCAACGCCGCCGCCGCGGAGCTGCGCACCGTTGGCCGGGCGCTGGACCGCGCCGGGCAGGCCGGTGCCATGCCCATGGCCCTGCGCGAGGACGACGCCGACGACGTACTGCCCGTGCCCCGCGCCCCGCGCGCCGCCCACCTTGCAACGCCGCCGCGGACGCTGCTCTGGCGCCCCGAAGTGATCACCGACGACCACGGGCGGGCCAGCCTCAGCGTCCCGCTGCCCGACGTGCTGACCACCTGGCGGCTCACCGCCTCGGCCGTCAACGCCACGGGCGAACTGGGAGCCAGCGCGGGCACGATCCGCGTCTCGCGGCCGCTGACCGGCGAAAACACCGCGAGCAACATCCCTGCCCCTGCCTCCGGCAAGCCCAAATAATCCTGCCGGCCATGAATCGCAGGCGGAATCTTGCGACCCTTCGATTCGTTTGCCGCCCCACGCCAAACGCTGGCGTGGCGGGGTTGCCGATGTATAATGAGGTGAGCGGCGACGGCAGCGTCGGCCGCGAACGGCAAATGGGCTTCGCCTGGGATGAAAACCGGGTCGGCCGCCGGACGGATTTGTTCGCTTCGATCTGCCCGCGCGGTTGTGCCCGTCAGGGACCCACCCGGCCGCGCCAGGCACCCATCAAAATCAGGTCTGCCACAGGATCCACCCGCCGCGGCGTTCGCGGCACACGCTGTTGTGCGTACGATTCATCGTGTCGGTCTGACCACGGAGTCTGCCATGAAGAAGTCGATGCTGTTGTTCCTCCTCGTCGCGGGTGTGATCTGCCTCCTGCCCATGCCCGCCATGGCACGCGACCGCGGCGGCACGCGCGTGAGCGTCGGCGTGGGAATCGGGTTCGGTGGCTTCGGCCCCGGTTGCTACGGCGGGGGCGGCTATTACGGCGGCGGATGCCGCTACGGCTATGCTCCGCCCCCGGTCTACTACTACCGCCCCGCCCCGGTCTATTGCGTCCCGCCCGTGGTCTACTACCAGCCCGCGCCGGTGGTCGTCGCCCCCGAGCCGGTGGTCTACCAGTCCGCCCCGGTCGTCTATCAGCAGACTTCCGCGGTGGTCTATCAGGCCCCGGCGACCGTCGTCTACACCGCGCCTCCGCCCGTGGTCGTCTGCCAACCCCGCCCGGCCGCGGTCTACCACGTCGACTCGGGCTTCTCGCTCAACCTGGGCGTGAACATCCGCCGCTGAACCGCGGCATATCTTGAACGGCCAGCCGGAAATCGCCTCAAAACCCTCCTCGCCGCGTCGGCGCACATCCCGTGCCCCCGCGGCGATTTTCTTGGGGCGCGTCTTTGCCGCGAAACCGCATCGCCCCGCCCGCTTCACGGGGTAAAATCGATCGATCGGACCGTCCACCAGCGCCTCACCGCGCCCTCGTCGCGCTTTCACCGCAGCCTGGGTGCATCGTCACCCGTGGCTTCTCCGCATCCTGCACGCTGCCGCGCCGCTGGAGAACCGCCCGGCCGCGCCTTCCGCCTTCGATCGCGTCGAGCCGCTCGTCGAGATCCGCTGGCAGAACATCAACGCCTCCGCCTCCGTCAACCTCGCCACCAAGCAGGTCAACCGTTCCGCCAACATGAACGGCGACGCCGCCATCATCGACCGCGAACATGTCATCGGCGTATGCCCCAACGTCCGCGTCACCCAACTCCTCGACCAGGACGGCGTCAACCTCATCGACAAGCAGCCCGTCAACAACAACGACGGCTACTTCGTCCGCCCCAACCTCAATCCCTCGGGCGACGGCGGGAACTTCGGCATAAACTGGATGGTGCCCGAGATGCCCGCCTACCCCAAGCGCATCAGCAAGCTCTCGGGCACGCTCGCGGTGCTGCTCGCCCGCGAGACGCGCTCCGTCGACTTCCCCATCGCCAAGACCGACAAGGCGCCCGAGTGGGTCTCGCTCAGCGCGGGCCTGCGCGTCAAGCTCGTCCAGTGCGACGTCCAGCCCGGCGTGGTCCGCGTGAACCTCGACGTCCAGTCGCCCCACACCCACCCGTTCCTCTCCTCGGGCGCCGGCGGGCCCCAGGCCCGCGAGGCGCCGTACGTCTTCCGCGTCCGCGTCATCGACGACCTGGGCAACGGCCTGGAGATCCCCGGCATCGGCGGCGGGCTCGGCCAAGGCAAGGAGGCCCGCTTCGAGGGGCGATTCCAAGGCGCCGTCGGCGGGATCTCCACGCCGCGCACGTTCAAGTCGGTCCGCCTGCAGGTGGTCACCAAGGTCGACGTCGTGCCGGTCTCGTTCGAGCTGACCGACATCCCGTTCCCCACGCTTGCGCCGTGACGGGAATCCGCGCGATGAACCTCAAACGAGCGCAATGGGAAAACCCAGGCACGCAGTGCCTGGACTTTGGGACTTGCGCGTGATTCGAGGTCTCCTCAGTCCGTCGCCTTGTTGATCAGGCGGCGCAGCTTGCTCCCTCCGTTGACGAGCTTCCCCTCGACGACGTCCTGCTCGGTGAAGGTCGCGAAGAGGATCTCGAGCTCCTTGCCCAGGGCGTGCTTGTCGCCGCGGTTGAAGTCGTAGACGGCGTGGATGCGCCCTTGCGGGTCCTCCACGGCGTCGGGGTAGGAGACGCCGGGGCGCTCGTCGAGCAGCAGGTGGTGGGGCCAAGTCGCGCCGTCGTCGTCGGAGAGGAATGCGGTGAGGCGGTCGCGCACGCGGGATCCGGGCTCCGGTTCGTGGCGGATCAGCAGCAGCTTGCCCGAGCGCAGGCGGCGGATGAAGAATCGGGCGCTGATGTTGTTCGTCAGCCAAGGCTCGCCGGGGGACCAGGTGCGCCCGCCGTCGCGCGAAACGCTCTGCCCGATGCCATAGGCGGTGCGGACCAGCATCCAGAGCGAGCCGTCGCGGCGCTCGATGAACATGTGCTCGACGTGGGTGCGCTCGGGGACTTCCGACCCGCCGCGGCGGTCGAAGAACGTCGCCGGGTCGGGCGGTGTGATGGGGCACGAAGTCCCTTCGGCAGGTTTTTTCGGCGGAGCCTCCACCATCCCGCGGGTCCGCTCCGTCGAGGCGTAGACCCACGACCGGCAAGGCAAGCTCGCATCCTTGGCCGCCCAGCCGCCCGACCAGAGCGCGATCGGCAGCAACAGGGTCTTGTCCGCGGCGACGATCGGCTTGTTCATCATCACCCCGTCGGCGATGCGTGTGCGCGATCCCCAGTCCATCGGCTCATCATCGGGGCGAGGGCAGCAACTCATCCACACACCGGCCCGCCCGTCGTAGAGCCCCTTGCTCTGCGCATAGAAAAGCCAAAGCCGGCCTCTTGGATCGGTCCACAGGCAGGGGTCGAACACACGGTGCTCCGGTGACGGCGGCGCGATGATCAGTGGCGGCTCGGGCCAGGTCTCGCCGCCGTCTTCGCTCCAGGCGAGCAGCACGTAGTTGCCCGGCCCCTCGCCCGGGGTGCCGCCGTACCAAGTCGCCCACAGCCGGCCGCCGGGGCTGCGCTCGATGCCGGGGATGCCCTGGAACTGCCGCCCGCGCGAGGCGTACGCGGGACCGGCGTGGGCCACCAGCCGCGCCGTGGGCTCGGGATTCGGTTTCCGTGCTTCGCTCATGCGGATTTCCCTTCTGCTCGGGCTGCCGCGGCCGGTTGCCCGCGTGGGCGTGATCGGGTCCGAAGCGCGCGGACCAACGCCGTTTTTTCGGAGCGAGTCATCGCCTTGATCGCAATCTCACGCCGCAATGCGTCGCCGTGCGCCAACGGGCCCTCGCGGTGGACGACCTCGCAGGGCCCGCGCCCCGCGGTGTAGCGGGCCCCGCGCCCGGCGTTGTGGGCCTCGAGCCGCTTTTCCACGTCGAGCGCGATCCCGCAGTAGAGCGAGTCGTCGGCGCAGCGGAGGAGGTAGACCGACCAGATCTTCTTGTTGGCGCGGGCCATGGGCACAGTCTGAGCGCCGAACGGCGGTCCGTCCAGCGCGACTCCATTGTGCACCCGCCCCGCCCCTCAATCGCGATAATGCCCCACGCCCTCCACTCCCGCGAGCCGACCATGAAGCGCTACGAGATCAACTTCCTCTCCGCGAGCACCAAGGACTGCCCCAAGCCGATCACCGCGGTGGTCTGCGAGCCCGACCGCATCGGGCCGCGGACCGGGGCGATGCTCTTCACGCACGGGTGGGGCGGGACGCGCTACAACGACCTGGGCAAGATTTCCGAGGCCTGCAAGCGGCACGACCTGGTCTGCGTCTCCGCTGAGTTCCGCCAGAGCGGGTACGACTACGACCCCGTGCGCGCCAGCGGGTGGGACTGCCCGTACGACCTGAGCTTCTACCAGCTCTTCGACGTGCTCAACGCCCTGCGCGAGGTGATCGCGCTGCGCCCCGGCATCAACCTCCGCCGGCTGTTCCACTACGGCGGAAGCCAGGGGGCGCACATGGCCTTCCTGAGCGCGATCGTCCTGCCGCGCACCTTCGCCGCGGTCTACGGCTCATGCGGCGCGACCTTCATCGAGCCCCACTTCCTCGTCTGGGCGGGGCGTGAATTCTTCCCGCACGAGCTCTCCTTCCGCAACGTCCTCGATCATGCCGAGCGGATCGAATGCCCCGTCTACCTCGACCACGGTTCGGCCGACAAGGAAGTCTCGTGGGAGCACTCGCGCAAGCTGGAGCAGCGCCTGCGCGAGCTGGGCAAGCCGGTCGAGGCGGTCTATTACCAAGGCGGCGGCCACCAGCTTGAGCCGATCTCGAACCGGATGGAGGCGTTCAAGCTGATGGCGCCGCGGTTCCTCGATTCAGCGGAAGGCTCGGGCGAGCCGGAGTTCGTCCGCGGGACGAAGATCGAATTGGCCTGCGCGGGCAGGACGCTGACGATCGACTGGAGCAAACCCAGCGCGGATGCGGAGTTGTTCCGGTGGGGGCCGGCGGCGAAGTGACCTCTCGTTAATTCACCCCTGCGACGCCGCCATGCGGAAGTCGTATTTCGCGGGGGCGGGGCACTCCCGGCGGACGCGTTTGCGCAGCGCGTCGTCGATCGCCACACCCTCGGCCCGGGCCAGGCGCTGCTCGTGGTACGAGAACCACAGCTCGGTGATCGAGGTCTCGCCTTCGCGCAGGCCGACGATCTCCAGGTCGCCCTCGAGCGTCCGGCGGGCGGAGTCGAGGTCGCTCGTCTGCAGCCAGGCCCAGAGGGCCTGCAACAGCATGCGGTCGTTGGCGCGGATCGGCTCGGGCAGGCCTGCAAAGAAACGGGCGAGGTCCGCCGGCCGACCCGCTTCGTGAAGGGCGTTGGCGCATTCCAGCGCGAGGTGAAGCTGGTCGGGGAGCATGGCGCACGCGCGAGTGAGCAAGGCCGCGGCCTCGTCGAGCCGCTTTTCATGCCGGGCGAGCACCGCGAGGCAGCGCAGGGCCCAGGCGGAGGGAAGCAGCGCGAACGAGCGCTCCCACGCCGAGCGGGCCTCGTCGAGACGGTGGGCGGTGAAGTGCATCACGCCCAGGTGAAGCCAGGCGAGGTAGCCCGAATCATCCGCCGACGATCCGTTTGAGGGCTGTTTCACCGACGTTTCCAGCAACTCCCGCCAAGTCTCCTGGATCATCCACGAGACCGGCGGCCGCGCGGGATCGCCCGCCGGCAACCGCCCCCGCTCCAGCAGCGCGACCCACGGCTCCTGCTCGGGCCCGAGGCCGCTGGCGGGGAACGGCGTCGACGCGCGGGCCATCCGCGGCTCGCCCGCGCGCTCCCGGCGCCTCTCCTCCAACGCGCCCCAGCCCGAGCCGTGTTGAAACAACTCCTCCGGCGGTTGGTCGGCGAGATCGGCGGTGCGCTCAAGTTCGGCATCCATCCACGCCCGCGACAGCTGAGCCTCGAGCCGGGCCTCGACATCGCCTGTCGCGCGGGACCAATCGCTCCCGTGCGCCGCCGCCGCGTCGGCCTCCATCAGTCCGTAGGCCTCCAGCCAGGACCAGTCCGCCCTCGCGGGCATCGGGACGCACTCGGTCTGTGTCCGCCCGAGCCCCGCCTGGATCTCGATGTAGGCCGTGCCCGGCTCGGCGAGGAAGGTCTGCCACGTGCGCCCGCCGGGGCTCATGCCCCAGACGAAGAGCTTGCGCCCCTTGAGGCGGTCGGTGGAGGCCTGGATGAGTCCGCGCCCTTGGGCGTCGAGCGAGGCGACCCAGGCCCGCCGTCCGTCGGCGATGCGGAAGAAGAAGTCGCGGGCCGAGGGGAGGTTCGTCGGGTAGGTCACGTCGCGCAGGTCGTTGCCGCGGTCGGGCACGGGGATCGGGATGCGCGAGAGCGGCCCGGTGTAGCTGAAGCTCACGGCCCAGTCGGCAGGCACCAGCACGCGATGGCCCGGGGCCTCGGGCACGGCGATGTTCGACCACCAGTAGGTCGGGATCTCCACGTTGTTCGGATTGACCAATCGCACGCGCACAAGGAGGAAGCGCGACCCGGGCGGGAGCGAGGCGTCGATCTGGAAGAGCAGCCCGCGCCCGCGCTCCCATTCATAAAAGCGCAGGATGTCGTGCCCGCGCGGGTCGCGCAGCCGCCCGGCGAAGAGGGGCGAGCAGGTGAAGGGATGGTGCCCGACCATCGACATGTTCCACTCGACCCCGCCGCTGAACCAGGCGTCGCGGATCGCCAGGTTCGCCGGCTGAAAGACGGGGTTTACGCTGAGCAGCTCGCGCTGGGTAGGTTTGTGGAAGAGCGACCACAGCCGGCCGCCCAGCTCGGGGGCGAAGGTCGCGCGCAGGAATTCGTTCTCCAGCACCGCGACGCGCAGGGCCCGTGGCCGGCGGCGGCGGTCGTACCCGTCCTGCAGGCGGTACGGAAGGATCGGGGCCCGCACGCCGAAGCCCAGCCGGCAGCGGTCCTCGTCGGGGATCGAGGGGTCGGCCTCGTACTTCACGTTCGGCTCGGCGATGGCGACCAGCGGGGGGAGCGGGTTCTCCCCGCCCAGGCCGGCGGCGGGAACGGTCATGGTTTCGAGGCGGAGTTGGGACATGAAGGCGTTTCCGCGGGAAGAGTGTGGCGTGGACGAATCCTTCGCCGATCGGAGGCGAAGGATGGATAGATTACTCTGATCCGGGACGGGCTCCGATCACGGAGCGGCGAGGAACTGCGGGGATGTCGACCAAGTCATGGGTGTGGATTGCGCTTGCGCTGACGGCGCTCGACCTCGGGGCGGCGGCGCTCCGGCTGCCGCATGCGAGCGGGGGCAATCCGCGCGAGCCCGAGGCGGTGATCGCGCGTTCCGACCAACCCGCGCTGGCCGACTTGCCCCAGGAGGCCTACGTCTGGCAGCGCGACTGGGCCGGGCCGGTGCGGGAGAGCGTGCGGACGATCGGGCCCGGGTTCACGGGGCTGGTGGTGCTCGCGGGGCAGGTGGGTTTCGGGGCGGGCGAGATGAAGATCGTTCGCGTGGCGGTCGACTACGACGCGCTGCGGGCGACGGGGCGGCCGATCGGGTTGGCATTGCGGATCGGGCCTTATGCGGGGCCGTTTGGATCGGCGGATGAGGTCACGCGGCGGTTGGCGGGGCTCGCAGGAGAGCTGGTCGCGCAGGCCCGCGCGAAGGGCGTATCGACCAGTGAACTGCAGATCGACTTCGACTGCGCCCAGTCGAAGCTCGACGGGTATCGGGTGTGGGTCGAGGCGCTGCGGGCGAAGGTGGCGCCGCTGCCGGTGCGGATCACGGCGCTGCCCGCGTGGCTGGGCGAGCCGGGCTTCGCGCGGCTGGCGGGGGCGACCGACGGCTACGTGTTGCAGGTGCATTCGCTCGAACCGCCCGCGCGGGCCGACGCGGCGATGACGCTCTGCGATCCCGCGGCGGCGCTGCGCTGGGCGGAGCAGGCCGACCGGCTGGGCGTGCCCTTCCGCGTGGCGCTGCCGACCTACGGCTACCTCGTGGCCTTCAAGCGCGACGGCTCGTTCCTAGGTTTGTCGGCCGAGGGGCCCAGCCCCGCGTGGCCTGCCGGCGGGACCGTCCGACCGCTGCGGGCCGACGCCGCGGCCATGGCGGGGCTGATTCGTGCGTGGGCGAAGCATCGGCCGATGAAGATGCTCGGCGTGATCTGGTACCGGCTGCCCACCGCCGCCGACACGCTCAACTGGCATGCGTCGACGTTGGCGGCGGTGATGCAGGGGCGCGAGCCGCGGGCCCGTGTCGAAGCGGCGGTCGAGCGGCGCGAGCCGGGGTTGGGGGAGGTCGTGCTGAGGAACGCGGGCGACGCCGACGGGGCGTGGGACGCACGGGTCGAGGTGACGTGGAGGCGGGCGGGATTGGTGGCCTGCGACGGGCTGGGCGGGTATGCGGCGGCGCGGCGCAGGGAGTCCGCGGCGGTGTTCGAGCCGACGGGGGAACTCGCGTTGGGCGTGATCCGCCCCGGGCAGCGGAAGGTGATCGGGTGGCTGCGGTGGGATGGCGAAGAGGAGGCCGAGGCGCATGTCGCGACGAAATGAAAACCGGGGGCGGGGACGGGGGATGCGCCGTGCGGCGCTGGGATGGGCGATGGCGGGCGTGATCGTGGTGGCGGCCACATCGGGCGTCGCCAGCGCGTGCGGGCCGTTCTTCCCGAACCAGGTGCTGCTCGAGGGGGACGACACGCTGTTGGCCGCGCCGGAGGGTGATCTGTCGCTGGAGGTGAGCAAGATCAAGCCGGCGGCGATGACGGCCGCGCGGGCGGTCCCTCCTGAAAGCGGGAACGCCTACCAGCAGTCAAGCGAGGTCGACTTGGCGGACCTGAAGGAGTCGCTCAAGGGAGCGAAGGTCGAGGCGGCGAAGGCGGAGGCGCTGCTGCGGGAATACGCGCGGGTGCGCGAGGCGATCGTGAAGGCCAGCCCGCGCCGCACGGAGTTCTACATGACGCCTGAGCAGGAGGCGGCCAACAAGACCGTGCCGCTCAAGGAGCAGCCAGTCGCGGTGCCTGCGGGGCTGCCTCGGGAGTTCGATCTCTACATCCGCGGGCTGGTCGCGTTTCGTCGGGGTGAGGTCGAGCCGGCGCGGGCGCAGTGGAAGGCGCTGCTGGACCTGCCGCCCGAGCAGCGGCAGGCGCGGTCGGTCTGGGCGGCCTACATGCTGGGGCGGTCGTGTGAAAATGTTGGAGGCGTCGACGCGGCGGAGGAGATTCGTTGGTACGCGCAGGCGCGCGAGCTGGCGCGGACGGGGTTTTCCGACCATCTGGGCCTCGCGGTGGCGAGCGTGGGGTGGGAGGCGAAGGCGGCGCTGGCGCAGGGGAAGGCCGACCGCGCGGTGGAGCTTTACCTGATGCAGGCGGACGCGGGCGATCCGACGGCCCTGCCTTCGCTGCGCACCGCGACGAAGCAACTGTTCGCGAGCGACCCGGCGACGCTTCGCCGCGCGGCCGAGCGGCCCGCGGTGGCTCGGGCGCTCAACGCGGCCTTGGTCTCGCGGCCCGACCGGGGGGCGATCTCGGAGGACGGCGACACGAAGCCCCCGCAGGCCAAGGCGTGGCTGGAGGCGATCGAAGCCGTCGGCGCGCGCGACGTCGCGGGGGCGGACCTCTGCGCGTGGGCGGCCTACGAGTGCGGCGACGCCGCGGCGGCGCAGCGCTGGGCCGACCGGGCTCCGGCGCAGTCGGCGATCGCCCAATGGATCCGGGCCAAGCTGCTGCTCCGCGCGGGGAAGACGGAGGCGGCCCTGGAGGCGCTGGGCAAGGCGGCGAAGCTGTTTCCCACGAAGGAGAACTGGCCCGCGCTGGAGGACGAGGCCGGGAGCGTGTCGAGCCCCGCGGGAATCGTGCGGGGCGAGGCGGCCATGCTGCGGATGGCCCGGCGGGAATACACCGCCGCCCTCGACCTGCTGCTTCGCGGCGACTATTGGCTCGACGCGGCCTACGTCGCCGAGCGCGTGCTGACGCCCGACGAATTGAAGCAGTACGTCGACAAGGCCTGGCCGACCGCTCCCGAGCCGCCCCCGACCGAGCCCAGGGGTTGGGCGCGGCAGACGCGGGAGCTCGAGGCGCGGGCGGCGACGAACATCCGCGGCCTGCTCGCACGGAGGCTGACTCGCGTGGGGCGCTGGCGCGAGGCGGGGCCTTATTTCCCGGCGGCGATGCGCCCCGCGCTCGAGGCCTACGTGAAGGCGATCCGGAGCGGGCGCGACGAGAAGCGGTCGGCCGCGGCGCGGGCGAACGACCTGTGGGAGGCCGCGAAGTGGGCCCGTCACGCGGGGATGGACCTGATGGGGACGGAGCTCGATCCGGATTGGAGCGTCTACGGCGGGGCGTACGATTTGGGCGATTCGGCGCGAGCCCGCGCCGACCGCAAGGCGGCGACGAAGCTGGCCGGCATGACGCCTGACGAATCGGAGCGGGCCAAGGCGCAGCGGGCCGCGCCGGCCCTGCGGTTCCACTACCGCTACATCGCCGCCGGCCACGCCTGGGCGGCGATCGCCCTGATGCCCGACGATTCCGAGGAGACCGCGCGGCGTCTCTGCGTGGCGGGTGGGTGGTTGAAGGCCCTCGACCCCAAGGCCGCGGACCGTTTCTACAAGGCGCTGACCACCCGCTGCGGAAGCACCGCGCTGGGGCGCGACGCGGTCCGGCTCAAGTGGTTCCCGAAGGTGAAGGACGAATACCCGCCGGGGTACGCGCCAAAGCCCGAGGAGAATTAGGCTTGGGACATGCGACGGCAAGGTCGTGGATGCCGAGCAACGCTCACGCCAACGGCAGCGGCAGGCCACCTTGGGCGCTCGACCGCTCCGCGGTGCAGAGCACGTTGATCACCTTGGCCGCGCTCTCGCCCGAGACCAGGATCGGCTTCCCGTCGAGCATGTGGGCGGCGATGTTGTCGTAATAGGCCTGCGTGGGGCTCTTGCGGTAGGAGACCTCCATGTCGGCCACGTCGCCCGTGCCCAGCCGCAGCGCGACCTTGAGCTTGCCCGTGTCCTCCCACTTCCACTCGTCCTGCAGCGTGCCGCGCTCGCCCACGATGCGGTAGCGCAGCGGCTGGATGCGGTCCTGGGCGCAGCAGGCGACGTTCGCCACCGCGCCCGAGGCAAAGAGGATGCGGATCGTCCCGTAGTCTTCGTTGCGCTTCGGGTCGGCCCCCGACGCGCGGCGGAGATGCCCCGCGACGCTCACCACCTCGGAGTTCGCGAGGTTGAGCATGTAGTCGACCAGGTGCGCGCCCCAGTCGAACATCAGCCCGCCGCTCTCGTGCTTGTAGCCGCGCCAAGTCTGAGGACCGGGGCCATAGATGATCCCCGAGTTGAGCTCGAAGATCTCGCCCAGCAGGCGGTCGTCGACCACGACGCTCTTGGCGGCGAGGAACCAAGGGTCGAGCCGGCGGTTGTGGAAGACGGTGACGAACCGCTTCGCGGCCTTGGCGGCGGCGATCATCGCCAGCGCGTCCTCGTAGCGCGTCGCCATCGGCTTCTCGCTGATGACGTTGATCCCCGCCTTCACCGCCTCGATCGCGAGAGGGGCGTGCAGGATGTGCGGCGTCGCGAGCGTCACCAGGTCGAGCCTCTCCTTGGCGAACATCTCGGTGGGTGAGGTGTAGTAGACGGCCCCGGGGAATTCCTTGGCGACGACTTCGCGCATGGCCTCGTTCGCGTCGCAGACGGCGCGGACCTCCATGCGCTTGGTGTCGCGCATCATCTGCCCGTGCCACTTGCCGATCCCGCCCACGCCGACCACCGCGCCTTGGATCATCTTCATTTCGGAATTCCCGCAAATAAGTGGACCGTCTTTCGTAGGGTGGGTAGAGCGGTATTTCCGCGAAACCCACCATCGGGGAACAAGAGGGCGACGAAACCAGGTTCGATCCGTTCTCGTGATTCCGTGGTGGGTTTCGCCGAATACGGCTGTACCCACCCTACAAATCAATAGCCGAACGTCTTCTTCAAATACTCCCGGCTGATCTTCGCGCTCTCGCGTGGATCGATCTTGGTCGAGTCCTGCTCCGCCATCACCCAGCGGACGCCCTTCAACTCGGGCAGCACCTTCATCACCGAGGCGAAGTCGACCTTCCCGCGCCCCATCTCGCACCAGTCCTTGCCGTCGAAATCCTTGAAGTGGACGTAGCCGACCTTCGCGGCGTGCTTGCGCAGATAGCTCGCCGGGTCGTCCCCGCCGCGCATGATCCAGGCGACGTCGAGGCAGAGGTCGACCACGTTGAAGTCGAGCCCGTCGAGGAGGATGTCCATCCCGTTGCGGGCCCCGTCGACCTTGTCGAATTCGAAGGCGTGGTTGTGGTAATGGAGGCGGATGCCCTCGTCGCGGAAGAGTTTGCCCACGCGGTTGAGCACGTCGATGCCGTGCTTGTAGTCCTCGAGCGTGGGCTTGCTCCAAGTGCGCAGGCCGGAGTTGCACAGGTCGGTCCCGCCCACGGCCTTGAGGTATTTCACCAGGGCCTTGGGGTCCTCCATCGCCGCCAGCCCGACGTGGCTCGAGCCGAATTTCAGCCCGCGGTCGGCCAGCTTCTTCTTGTAATCAGTTGGGTCGGTCGGCCCGCCCTCAACAGCGGCATAGCCCGAGTCGCGCAGCGAATCGAGGATCAGGTCGATGTCCTTGTCGACGTTGAATTTCGTGCAGAAGACGAGCAACTGGGAACCCAGTGTGGGGAGCGCCATGGCGAGTTTCTCCGGGAGTTGAGCGATGTCGAGGGTGGTTGGGGCGGGAGGGTCTGGGAGGCGAATACTTTGACGCGAATTCAGGCGGGCGGCAAGTGGGTCCTGACAACCTGGCCGGTGCGGGCCGACTCGAACGCGGCGTCGAGCACGCCGATGGCGCGGCGGACCTCGTTGGTCCTCACCGCGGGCTCCGCGCCCTTCACGACGACGTCTCGCACGTTCTCGTAGTAGCTGCGCCACCGGCCGGCGATCGTGGGGACGACCGACTCGGCGGTCCCATCGTGGAACTTGCCGTAGGCAGACTCGGGCTCGCGCGAGGCATCGATGTCGCCCTTGATCATGGCCGCCTCCTGCGGATCGAAGCCGAACTTCTGGTACGTGCCCTTCATCCCCATGGCGTGGAACCGCGCCTTCTGGATCGCCGCGAGGCTCGACGTGTCGCATACGCCCGTCGCCCCGCCCGCGAAGCCGACGACGACCAGCGCCTGGCTCTCCGCGGTGATGCTCTTGTGGTCGTGGTGCATCCTGCAGTAGACCGATTCGATCGCCTGCGGGAAGAGCATGGCGAGCTGGTCGACCATGTGGGCGCCCAAGTCGTAGAGCTTGCCCCCGCCCGCCTCCTTCTGTCCGCGCCAGCCGCCCCATGGGCCGAAGCCCTGCCACGCCATCTCGACGCAGCGCAGCTCGCCGAGCTTGCCTTGGTCGATGAGCGAGCGGAGCGTGAGGTAGTCGCCGTCCCACCGGCGGTTCTGGAAGACGCTGAGCGTCTTGCCGGTGCGGGCCGAGGCGACGGTCATGCGGTCCCACTCGGCGAGGTTGAGGGCCGCGGCCTTGTCGGTCACGACGTGCTTGCCCGCCTCGAGGGCGCGGACCGCCAGGCCGCAGTGCGTGGCGTTGGGCGTCGCGAGGACGACCAGGTCGACCTCCTTGTCGGCCAGCACCTGCTCGAAGGATTCGTAGGCGAGGCACTTCCGCTCGGCGACGATGCGCTGGCGCGTCTCGGCTCCGCGCGAGGCCACGCCGCGGAGCTTGAGCCCCGGGGTGATGCCCACGAGATAGCTGTGGAAGCAGCGCCCGGCGAAGCCGTACCCGATCACCGCCACACGGAGGTCGCTCATGGAATTCCTCGGTCCGTCCGCGCGACTGCGCGAGGGGAAAGGTGAGTCTAGGATTTCACGCCGACGTTGCAATCCCGCGGCGACGGACGCTGGCGGTTCAATTGCCCGCTCCGACCGCGTCGGCGAGGCGCGGGAGAACTTCGCCGGTCTTCCCGCGGATCACCCAAGTCATCGCGCCCGAGTTCGCCGTCGCCTCGGGGTTGATCTCGAGTGATTTCCCACCGTTGAAGCGGATGAGGTCGACCAGTCCCGCCGCGGGATGGATCAGGCTGCTCGTGCCCAGCGAGAGGAAGAGCCGGCTGGCGGCGGCGGCTTGTTGGGCGGCGAGCAACGTCGCGGGGTCGAGGTTCTCCTGGAACCAGACGACGCCCGGGCGACGGGGATTGCCGCACGCCTCGCAGAGCGGCGGATACTGCCCGAACGGTCCGCCGGTTTCCTCGCGTTGCCGGCCGCACTTGCCGTTGCTGCAGCGCCAGACATTCAGCG
Organism: Planctomycetota bacterium; assembly: GCA_026386955.1. Lineage (GTDB taxonomy): Bacteria > Planctomycetota > Phycisphaerae > Phycisphaerales > Phycisphaeraceae > JAPLMQ01. The sequence continues at coordinate 24,627 of JAPLMQ010000303.1, read as the reverse complement.
CTCCGTGCAGCTCGATCACCCCGCGGCTGCCGGCCCTTTGGTGCAACCGGTCGACGTTCTGGGTGATGAGCACGAACGTTCCGCCGCGCGCCTCCACCTCGTCCTGCAGGCGCACCAGGGCGTGGTGCCCCGCGTTGGGCTCGCGGGCGGCGCAGGCGACCCGCCGCTCGTCGTACCAGCGCGTCACCAGCTCGGGGTTTTTCTTGAACCCGTCGACGGTGGCGAGCTGCAGGGCGTCGAACTTCGCCCACATGCCGGTCAGCGCGTCGCGGAAGGTGGGGATGCCGCTCTCGGCCGAGACGCCGGCGCCGGTGAGCACGGCCACGAAGTCGGCGCGGCGCCAAGTGTGGATGAGTTCGGCGGGAATTTGCGTGTCATTCATGCGCGGGCTCCTTGCCCCCTCGGGCGCGCATTGTCTGGTGCCACATGTCATCGTACTCGTGACATGTGCTGGTCAACGGATGGCTCAAAGCCCCGCGAAATACTCACAACTCAAGGGCTCCAAGCATCTCCGCAATGGGTGCGGCTCCCTTCGACCCAAGACACATGTCACGAGTACGGTGACATGTGGCACCCAGAAAAGGCCCTCTCCAAACGTGTTCGCTAGGCCCGCCGCAGCGCATTCCCGCCGCGCGATAGCGACGCTTTCGTCGGATCGCCTGCCAGCACCTTGAACGTCTCGCCCGCGACGGCCAACTCCACGAACTCTGCGTCGCCCGCGATCGTCATCTCCAGGTCGCCGGCGACGAGCTTTTTGCCGCGCCCCAGCGCCAAGCCAACGACCTTCCCCGCGGCGTCGCAGCGGACCGTCGCCAACTCGCCCGTCAGCGAAACGCTCCACTCCTTCACGCAGAGCGCCTCGCCCTTCGCCAGCGCGGGCTCGGCCTCGGTCGCGTTCTCCGCGTCGCCGGCGACGATCAGGTCGCTGCGCCCGTCGACAAGCGCGACCTCCACCGCGACGTGCGGGTCGCCCCAGGCCTTGCCCGCGCTCGTGGTGAGCGGGAGCCGGCGGACCGCCTTGGCCTGCCGCTTCGGGCCGTGAGGCTCGATCACGCTGACGAAGGTCGACATGAACAAGCTGCCGCCGGGCCCGTCGACGGTGCCCTCGCCGCGCCGGCGGACCATGATCCGCGGGAGCCAGTCCTGTTCGGTGGAGTTGAAGTGGCTTGGGCAGATCCAGCCTTCGCAGGTCGAGGCTTGGGCGTCGGTGGTCAGGTCGGTGTAGTGCAGGTGGATCTCTGTGCCATCCGCGACGTAGTGGTTGCGGTCGACGGCGCGCCAGTCGACGGTCCACCCGGGCTTGGCGGCGCGGTCGGTCTTGAAGTCGCGCATGAGCGACTCGTGCCCATAGTCCTCGTCGGGCGCGAGGTCGAGCCCCGTCGTGGTCATCTGGGCGAAATGGCTGTGCTGGAACTTGGCGTGGTCCTTCCCGGCCCGGACGCGGAAGACGTCGAGGTAATAGGTGTCCTCCGCGGAGAGGTCCATCGCCACCAGCGTGCGCTCGTATTGCATCCCCCGGCGGACACGCTTGCGCGATTCGACCACGCCTTCGTGCGTGTTGAGGTGGCGCTGGACCTCCTGCCCGTCGACCACGTGACGGACGAGCCCGCCGTCGCGCTCGGCGCGGATCGTGTGCCGCTTCCCGGGGACGATGCGGGCGGCCCCGCGCTGGGCGTCGCGGTTGTGGAGCACAATCTTGGAATACCCGTTGATGCCCGAGCCGAAGCCCACGAAGGCGCCCTTGGCGAACCCCTCCTCGGTGCCGCCCAGGAAGATGCTCAGGTCGCAGGGCATGTCGAGGGTGGTCATCGCCTCCAGCTCGACGCGTTGGCAGCCGGGGAACCGGCGGGTGCAGGCGAGCGTGCCGTTGCCCACCAGCGTGCCGTCCTCGATCCGCCACTTGCCTTCGACGGCTTTCCAGTCGGGCCCGAGCTCATCGCGTGAAAAAGTGTCCTCGAATGCGAGGGTCCAACCCTCGTCGCCGGGGGCGTGGCTGTTCTCGTCCGCCGGCTCGGGGCGGGTCCAGACTCGCACGCGGTAGGCGGTGCCTGGGGTGTGGAAGTAGAGGCCGACGTGCTCATGCCCCTCGCCGGAGAGCGGGTAGACCTGGCTGACCGTGCGGCGCAGGAGCATGTCGACGCCCGAGGCCCGCACGGCCGAGACTTCCTCGCCGTCGCCCCAGAGGGTGCATTGCCCGGGGACGGGGTCGCCCCAGAGCATGCCGGGGAGGAGGCCGTCGACCACCACGGTGTTGTGCGAGGCGGGGCTGAGGTACCAGGCGACGTGGGGCCCGTTGGCGCGGGAGAACTGCAGGGGCGGGTAGCCGAAGTCGGGCATGAGGTCGAGCCCGCGGTTGAAGAGCCCGATGTTCATGCCGTTGCCGTGGGCGTGCTTGCCGCCGTTGTCGAAGGCGAGCCAGATGGCCCGCGAGGTCGAGGCGTGTCCTGCCTTGAGGAGGGCGACGCACCAATCGCGCTTGAGGACGTTCTCCTGCGGGAGGTCGGGGCCGTGCTCGGCGATGACTTTCGCCACGGTGCGCTCGAAGCCTTCGGGGTCCTCGGCGCAGAGGTCGTAGGGCAGGCCCGCGGTCTTGCGCCCGTTCGCGTGGTGGAGCGTCTGCACGTAGGCGACGTCGCCCGTCGCCTCGTGGAGCTTCATGAGAAAGTCGTACATCGACGGGTCGAAGTTCATGCCGGGCATGACGCCGGCCGGATGGCTGACAGCGCCCGATTCGGGAAGCACCACGCCGACGTAATTCTCGTTGCGCTTGGCGACCCAGCCGGTGTCGCCGATCTCGGGGTAGTAGTTCATCCCGCTCCAGGTGTCGATGTGGAAGCGGTAAGTCTCGCGGAGCTTGGGGTGGCGCTGCAGGAGCTCGCGCAGGAGCCCGGGCTCGAGGCGCTCAAGCCGGGAGAGGAAGTCGGCCAAGCTCTGGATGACGAAGCAGGAATAGCCCGCGAGCCCCTTCTCACCGGTCACGCCGTCGACCGCGGTCGCCTGCATGAGGATGGCGTCGACGATCTTCATCACTTCGGGGCGGCGCTCGGGCCAGCCCAAGGCCGCGTGGAGCGTCGCGAGGGCGATCTCGCGGCGCGGGTAGTTCGAATAGATCTTGTGCGGGTTCTTGATCGGGTCGAGAAGGATGCCCGCCTCGATGTTTTTGCAGATCGCGGCCCCGGTCGACTTGTCCGTCGCGATGCGCCAGCGCCTGGCCTGAGTGGTGAGGAATTTCGCGAGGTCGGCGTCGGCGAGGATCGCGGGGCGGAGGGAGTCGAAGGCCAGCGCCATCCAGCGCGTCTCCTCGCAGGCGTCGTGCCAGGTGGAGACGTAGCCGTCGCAGCGGAAGAGCTCCTCGACCCAGGCTTGGGTGACATGGTCGAAGCTGGGGTAGAGGTCGGCCACGCGGTCGAGCAGGATCGCGGCTTTGTGGGCGTAGGCATTGTCGCCCGTGATGAGGTGGGCGTTGGTGAGGCTGGCGATGCCCCCGAGCATGAGCTGCTTCCACTGGCCGTAGATGAGGTAGGCGCCGACGAAGCGCCAGCGCTCGCCGGCGTGGTCGAGGCTGAGGTAGCCGTCGCCGTCGTCGACGCAGAAGCGGTGGAGCGGGTCGGAGGGGTCGGGGTGCTCGGCGTTGAAGAGGAGCAGGCGGTCGGCGCGGTGGGGGTCGAAGATGTGGCGCTCGTCGAGCCCGCTGGCGTAGTACCGGGCGTAGTCGTTTTTGGGGAAGAGCTCCATGCAGTGCGGGCAGCGGACCTTCCACGGGCGGGCGAAGGCGTCGATCTCCCAGTTGTAGAGCGGGACATCCTTCTTGCAGAGCGGGCAGTGGCCGTTGGACCAGACGTCCCACGAGCGGGTGATCGTCGGCCCGTACATGATCGACCAGAGATCCTCGTCGCCCAAGGCGAACCACGGGGCGGCAGCGTCGATCATCTGCTGGCGGACCTTCTGGGCCCAAGGGTATTTCTTCGCGTTGGCACGGGCGCGGTCGACGAGGGCGGAGGGGGTGAGCATGGGAATCCCGTTTGAAAACGTGAGGGTAGACGAGGCGGGGGTGGCGGAAACTCAGCGGGGATTGGGCGGAGGCCGATCGCCTGGATGCCGGCCGTCAGCTCCGCCTCAGGGCGAGGATGAGTTCGACCTTCCCGACATGCTCGCGAAGGCGGCGGGCGATCTCAAGCGAATCGTGGCCCGCGTCGGCCAAGGCGTAGACGGAGCGGGCGATGGCGTCCTCGCCTGCGGCGGAGGCGGGCTCGGGGGCGAAGGCGGCCGGTGCGGGGCGAGCCCCGAGTGAGGCTTGAGCGACGGCCGATATTGCCGCAGTCCGGGGCAAGCCGCTGACGATCTCCCGCGCATCGCGCGCCGAGCCCAGGTCGGCGGCGGCGTCGGCCTGCGTCTCCTGCCCGCGAAGCCGGCGCAGCTCGGCGATCTTCAGGTCGGCCTCCCGCAGCAGCGACTCAAGCCGGCCCGTCCGGTGGTCCAGCTCCGCGTTGAGCCGGCGCGACAGCCGCTCGATCTCCAACGCCAGCTCATCGAGGTCGGCGTGGACCTGCCCCGCGGGGTCGGCCCGGCGCGCCTGGCGCGGGGCCTCGGACTCGCGGGCGTCGATCTCATCGTCCTCATCGCGGGGCGCGATCCGCGCGTCCGACCGGCGGGGGTTCGCCCGCGCCGCCGCGGCCCGCTTCGCGTTGGCGTTGCGCTGAACCAGCACCATCACCGCCCACGCGACCGCCAGCAGCCCGCCAAGCCCCACGAGCAAGTCGGAGACCTCCAGCCCGCCACTGAGGGCCAGGCCGCCGCCACGGGAAACCGCGCCGAGGAGCCTCGCGTCCACCGCTAGGCCTCCCCGGGCGAAGGAAGGTTGACGCGGTAATGGTCAGCCGCCGCATGGGCCGCCTGCAGGATGATCCGCAGGGGCACGCCCGTCTCGTTCGACAAGCCGCGCACGTCCTCGAACTCGGGCTGGGCGACGATCAACGCGCCTTCGAGCGTCCCGAGCTTCAGCCGGACCGCGCCGAAGCGCGTCTCGACGCTCACGTGGGCGCGCTCCAGCACCAGCCGCTCCCACGCCCTGCTGCGCACGCCGAGCGTCCCCGTGAGGTCGACGATCATCCTCGTGAGGTCGGCCCGCTGCGGCGCGGCCGCGAGGGCGCAGAGCATCACGCCCGGGCGCTGCTTCTTCATCCCGATGGGCACGGTCCAGACGTCGAGCGCCCCCGCCTCGAGCAGCCGCTCCTGCACGTCGCCGAGCACCTGGGGCGTGACGTCGTCGAGGTTGACCGCCAGCTCGAACACGGTCGTGGGGGATTGCGGCTGGGTCACGCGGGGCTCCGGAACGGATTGGGGGAGGGCCGGGGTCGTCGGCCGCGGGAGAGCCTGCAGTTTACCGCAACGAGGGCGGACCGCGGGCAAGTTTCACGCCCGAACCGACACGAGGGAACGGCACACACGCGGGTATCATCAAGGCCTATGGTTGCCACGCCCGCCAACCTGGCGCATCACCGGTTCGTGAAAGCGGTCGCCGGGGCGCTGCGGAAACGATGCGGCATCACGGAGGGCGAGCGGCTGATGCTGGCGGTCAGCGGCGGGGCCGACTCGGTCGCGATGCTCCGCGCCTTGGTGGCGATCGCCCCGCGGCGGACGTGGCGGCTGGAGCTCGCCGTCGGGCATGTCCAACATCACCTCCGCACCGACGGCTCAAGCGAGGAAGACGCCCGCTTCGTCGCCGAACTGGCGGCCTCGCTTGACCTGCCTTTCTTCCGGGCCGACCTTGCCCCGCCGAAGAGCGGGAGCGCTCGCCGGGCCAGCGACGCCCCGAACCTCGAAGCTTGGGCCCGCGCCGCGCGATACGACGCCTTGGCTGAAATGGCCCGGGCGTTCGACGCGACAGCGGTCGTCGTCGCCCATCACGCCGACGACCAGCTCGAGACGCTGCTGATGCGGCTGCTCCGCGGCTCGTCCCTTCGCGGGCTTTCGGGCATGGCGTGGCATCGGCGGATGGATGTTCAGGCGGCCGACGACGAGGCCGCTGCCGACGCGAATTCGACTCCCGACCCGCTTCACCTCGTCCGTCCAATGCTTGCGGTCGATCGGGCCTGCGTCCACGCTTTCCTGCGCGACGTGGGCCAGCCGTGGCGCGAGGATCCCACGAACCGCGACGCATCGCGCACCCGGGCCCGGCTGCGCCGCGACGTGACGCCCGTGTTGCACGACCTGCGCCCCGACGTCGCCGCCCGCACGGTCGCCCTGACGGACCACTGGCGCGACATCGCCCGGCTCATCGAACGCGAGGTCGATCGGGAAGCCGACCCGATTGCTCGGCTTTCCGATGCAAACCCCAACGAAACCACGCTCGCCCGCGCCGAGGCCCGGCGGATGCCGCGCGTCGTGCTCGCGGGCCTGCTCCGCCGGCTCATGCTCGCGGCCGGCGCGGGCCCCGACTCGTTGGGCACGCGCCAACTTGCCCCAATCCTCCGCGCCGCCCGCGACGCCCGCGGCGGCCGCCGCGCCTTCCGCCTCGCCCAAGGCGTCGAACTGGTCGTCACGCGCGACGCCGTGATGGTCCGTCGGCTGCCCGCGCCTCGCTCCGCCGCCGCCCGCACCGCCCCTTCACGGGAGACCAGCCCATGACCAAGCGCGACTTCGGCATCCTCACGGCCCGCGTCATCGCCTTGCTGGTGATCTTCCAAGCGGTGATCCGCATCGAGTTGGTCGTCTCCGGGGTCTACCAGCTCTTCGACGCGATGGGCGAGGAACGCTCCCGGGGCCTGAGCATCGCGGTGATGCTCACCTCCCTCCTGCCGTTCCTCGCGATGCTGGCTCTTGGCATCTACCTCTGGGGCCGGGCCTCGCGCGTGGCAGGCCTGCTGCTCCATGGCATCGAGACGCTCGATGACCCGGGTTTTCAGGCAAACGGGCGGGGCGCGTACCGCCTCGCCTTCGCGACGATCGGGCTCTACCTGGTGGTCGATGCGATGCCCCGCATGGCCGGTGCGGGCTACTTCTATCTCGCGCTGCGCAACACCCCCGCCGCGATGCGCGTCACCAACCCCGACTGGCTGGCCGGCTTCCTGGCGGTCACCGTCGAGTTGATCGCCGGCCTGGGGCTGCTGCTGGCGCCGACGTCGATCGTGCGGGTTGTCGATTGGTTCGACCGACTGAATCGGCGCGAGACACCAGTCCCGAAGACGAAGGGCGAGACGCCGAACGGCGCCGCGGGCGAGGAGGCGTGAACGCAACCTGCGTGCGGCCCCTTGTCAATCCAAGTTCGCCAGGAACCCCTTGGGGATCTCCGCCGCCCAGACCTGCGGAACGCTGAAGTTCGGGTCGGCGTTGAAGATCACCCAGCGGTTGTCGGCGGTGAGATAGGGGTGGGCGTGCGTGCATTGGGCCCCGCCGCCCGAGGCCATCGAGTTCTGCACCAGCGTGCGGTACTTGCCCGTCGCGAAGCTGCCGACCACCAGGCAGACGCTCGTCAGCCGGCCCTGCGCGTCGAAGAGGCTGTTGGGCCAGGAGTCGGCCACGAAGTACTTCCCGCAGCGCGAGGCGCAGACGTGGTTGAACCGGTGCTCGGGCGCGGCAAAGACCGTCGGCTTCTTGTCGCCCGGCTTGGCCGTGAAGAGGTTGCCCTGCGGCCAGCGCGGGTCGAGTTTCCACGTCGACCAGTCCCACGAGACGGTGAAGACGATCCGCCCCGTGTCGGCGATGAATGCCTCGTGCCCCGTCGCGCCCAAGGTGTGCGGCTCGCCCACGGGAAGTGGGCGCATGTTCTTCCCGTCGCGGTCGATCACAAAGAGCGTCGTCCCCTCCGGGCCGGCCTGCAATGTGACCGTGCCATCGGGGGCCATCTTCGACCCGCGGTTGTGCTGCACGAGGATCTGCTTGCCGGCGACGGGGTTGAACTGCAGGTGCGGGTTGATGATCTCGGGATGCTCGAAGACGACGGTGCGCTTCTTCTCGACCATGTCGAGGACGACGATGCCGATGGCTGGCCCGGGGCGCAGCTCGGAGTAGACGATGCAGCGTTGGTCGGGGGAGACGGAGCTTCCGCCGCGGACCAGGCCGGGGTCGTTGGAGAAGTTGTAGACCTTCTTCTCGAGGGTGGTGAGGTCGAAGCGAATGAGTTCCCCGCGGTCGGTGCCGTAGTGGATCTGGCCGGACCATGCGGCGTTGCAGACGGAGGTGACGCCACGGTCGACCAGGCCGATCTTGAGGCGGACGAGGTCGCCGACGAGGAGGGTGCCGGTGGGGTCGAAGGAGTAGTCCTGCTTGCGCAGGATGGCGAAGCGGTTGCCGTCAGGCGAGCAATAGGGCTGCTCGCAGTAGATGTTATTGGCCACCTGGGAGCCATTGGTCATCGAGACGACGCGGGCGCCGCTGAGCGGGTCGGTGTAGCGGTCGCAGCCCTCGGGCATCCAGGGAATGGCCATTGGTCAAGTCCTTTGGGGGTTGTTTCAGCGGTTTTGGCCGCCGGTGCGAGGCCGGTCGTCGATGATCTTAACGTCTTGAGAAAACCCGATTAATGCGTCATTGCGACCTCGACTCAAGCCGGGGCTCCAACCCTCCGATAAGCGCATTATGCGGCCGCCCCGAAATCCATCCAAGCTCGGCCCGAGCGAAGAGCCCGATCGGGCCAACCTGCGCCGCCATGGACGCATCCGCTGCGACATGCTCACCTGCGGCCTGGGCGACGTCGTCGACCTCTCGGCGTCGGGCATGCGGGTCACGCGCACCTCGCTGGGGGCCAACACGCTTGGCGAGATCCTCGACGTCCGCCTGCAGGCGCCGGGGCTGACGATGGTCGTCCGTGCCAAGGTCGTCCACATCAGCAAGGCGGGGCTGCTCCGGCGGAACCTCGGGCTGGAGTTCGTCGACGTCACGCCCGAGATCGCGCGCGGGCTGACGGAAATCGTCCGCGTGGCGATGGACCCGGTCTTCCACGAAGGCCCGACTTGAACGACGCGCGGCGGGCGATTCCTTCAAATCAAAAAAGAAAACCCAGGCACAGCAGTGCCTGGGCTTTGTTGCTCACATTCAATCCCACCTCTGCGCCTCTCGCGCCGATGCGTGAGCCGCGCCTCAGCCCTTCACCTTCACCACGCGCTTCGACTTGATCGCCTCGTCGATGGCGAAAACCACCTCGTGGATGTGGGCGCAGGCCTTGAGGTCGTTGGTCGGGCGCTTCCCGGCGTGGATGCACTCGACGAAGTGCTCAAGCTGGCCCATGTAGGGGTGGTCGTTGACGTCGCCCGAGTCGGGCAGCGCCGCGGGGATCTTCGACCACTTCTCCTTGGGCACGCCTGGCCAATCGATCGTCGCGAGCTGGTCGTTCCAGATCGTCCCCTTGTCGCCCTGGAGCAGGACGGGGAAGAGGTAGGGCTGGCGGCACTCGATGCTGGTCGCGACCTTGCCGATCGCGCCGTTGGCGAACTTGAGGATCGCGACGCTGTTGGGGTCGTACTCGTACTTGAGCGGGTTCTTCTTGCTGGTGTTGGAGAAGGCCGAGACCTCGACGACCTTGCTGCCCATGAGCCAGATGAGCCCGTCGAGTGCGTGGCAGCCGGCGGTGAGCAGCGCGTCGCCGCCGATCTTCTTCTTGACGTTCCACTTCCACTGCCCGTACCACGGGCCGATGCCGTGGAAGTAGCTGCACTCGCCGTAGAAGAGGTTGCCGATGAGGTTCTGGGCGAGGATGGCCTGGATGTTGCGGAAGAGCCCGATCCAGCGGACCTCGAAGCAGACACTGGTGGTCACGCCCGCCTTCTCCACCGCGGCGACCATCTTGCGCAGGTCGGCCCGGTTCAAGGCGACCGGCTTCTCGATGACGATGTGCTTCCCGGCGCGGGCGGCGGCGATCGTCTCCGCGGGGTGGTTCGGGTGCGGCGTGCAGATCACCACCACGTCGAGGCCCGGGTGCTTGAGGAAGGCCTTGAGGTCGTCGTAGGGCGTGGCGGAGGGCACGCCGTGCAGCGCGGCCTTCGCGGCGGCCTTCTTCTTGTCGCGCGAGTTGATCGCGACGATCTCGCACCCGGGGATCTTCTTGAAATTGTCGATGTGCGCCCCGGCGACCCAGCCCGTCCCCAAAATCCCCACGCCAAGCTTGTCCTTCGCCATGGTCGACCTCTCGAAGATGGTTAGGTGAATCCGCCCCGCGGGAAATATCGCTCAAGTGGATGGGGACCGCAAACCACCGAGCAGGATGGACAACTCAAGTTGTCCATCCTTTCGGGGCATTCGATCCGGGACGTTCGATTGGAAGCGCGTCACGACTTCTTGATCTGGCTGATCCGGTATCCCTCACGCCCGGGCTTGAAGAGGTCGGGGTTCAGCCTCACGCCCAAGCCCGGGCCCTTGGGCAGCTCGGCGTGACCGTCCTTGATGACCACCGGCGAGTCGATCAGGAACTTGTAGACCGTGCGGATCTGGGCCCGCACCGTCTCCTGGAAGCAGCAACCCGGGACGGCGGCCCCGACGTGCAGCCCGGCGAAGAGCGTGAGCGGGCCGGTGCAGTCGTGGATGCTCACGGGGACGTTATAGCCTTGGGCGAGGTGGGCCAGGCGGGCCGTCTCGGAGATCCCGCCGACCCAGGTCGGGTCGATCATCACGAAGTCGGCCGCCTTCTGCATCAACACCTGGTTGTAGTCCGCGCGGGTAAGCAGCATCTCGCTGACCGAGATCGGCATCCGGCTCTGCCGGCGGAAGTCGGCGATCGTGTCGAGGTTGTCGGTCTTGAGGATGTCCTCGAGCCAAAGCGGCTGAACCTCGCGCAACGCCTCGGCGATGCGCAGGGCCGCGGGCAGCATGAAGAACCCGTGCCCGTCGACCATGAACTCGACCTTGTTCCCGAAGTGCTTGCGGATCTCGCGCAGCGGCTTCATCCCCGCCTCGACGTCGCTCAGGCTGATGCGCATCCCGCCGTGGCGGTGGGCGGGATAGTCGAAGCACCAGGTCTTGAAGGCGTTGATGCCTTCGGAGAGGAGGTCCTCGATGAGGTCGATGGGGTGATGGAAGAGGTTGTAGGAGTCGCCCAGCGGGCCGGGGTCGCCGATCGAGCCGTAGCCCGACCAGCCCATGACGCCGTCCTTGCGCGGGCCGTAGGTGGGGTTGCCGCAACTGTTGTAGACGGCGATCCGGCTGCGCACCGGGCCGCCGAGCAGGCGGTAGATCGGCTGGCGCGTGACTTGGCCGAGGATGTCCCAGAGGGCGAGGTCGATGGCGGAGATGGCGCGGAGCTCGGCCCCGCGCACGCCGAAGTTGGCGAAGCGCTCGTAGAAGAACCGCCAATGCGACTCGATCGCCAGCGCGTCCTGCCCGAGCAGGCGGTTGACCATCCAATCGTGGATGAGCCCCGCGACGGCGTGGGGCGCGTAGTAGGTCTCGCCGTGGCCGATGATCCCGGCGTCGGTGTGGATGCGCATGAGGATCAGCCCGGGGAAGAGTTCCTGCGGGATGCAGGTCTCGACCGCGGTGATGCGCACCGCCCCCTCCTCGATGGGCGTGGGCGGGAGGTACATCTCCGGCATCGGCGGGATGCCGGGCATGAAGACGCGGTCGGGGAGCTTGGAGGTGAAGGGGCCGGACGAGGTATTGGATTTGGCGGGTTTGCGTTTGCTCATGGGATGGCCTCGGTGGGTTTCAGGGGCGGCGCCTTGTTAGCCGGAAGCGCAAGCGACGGGACGGGGGCTCGACGAATGCCGGCGCAGCCAGAGGTATGCAGCAGGTCCACCGCATGCCTCTGGCCGCGCTTTTGATTGTGCGACCCCTGTCCCGTCGCTTGCGCTTCCGGCTAACAAATACGGCATTTCACTTGATCCCGCCGCCCCAGGCCGCCTTCGCGCGCGGGGAGAGCTTCTCGTAGAGGGCCCGGGGGATCGCCTCGGCGTAGCCCGCCACGCGGTACCACGGGGCGAAGAAGCCGACGCTGGTCATGGGGCGGACGATCTTGGAGTTGTTCGCGGTCCCGCCGTGCCAGCAGCGCACGTCGCGGATGACGGCCGTGCCCGCGGGGGCACAGAGGATCGAGTCGCGCATCCACTGCGGCTCGTCGGCGAGCGACGGGACGGGGTAGCGCGACCGCTGCGTGCAGGGGATGAAGCGGATCGCCCCGTTCTCGCGCGTGAAGTCGACCATCATGAAGTTGGTCACGATGAACGGCGCGGGCACGTCGTTGAACTTCACCTGCCCCGTGGGGTCGTTGAAGAAGTCGCCCATGTCGGCGTGCAGGGGCTGGATCTCGGCGGTGGGCAGCGAGTAGTCGCCGCCCGCGCCGGTGGTGATGAAGCCCGAGGAGCCCCAGATTTTCTCGATGATCGGGAAGAGCCCAGGCAGGTCGAGCAGCATCGCCCACTCGGGGTTGTGGTGCTGCGCGCCGTAGGAGTAGCGGTGATGCCCGCGGTTGCCCTTGCGCTCCGGGTCTGCGGCGGTCTGCTCCTCGATCACCCGCTGGGCCCCCTTCTGCGCGAAGGCGAGTTGCTCGGGCGTGAGCAGTCCGCTGACGCAGACGAAGCCGTCGCGGTGGAAGATCGCCGCGGCCTTGTCGACCTGGTCGGGCGTGAGGATGTCGACGCGCAGGCCGTCGACGCGGTTGGAGGGGCTGGCGCTCATGACGGTTCCTTAAGAGAAAACCCAGGCATGGCCATGCCTGGGCTTTGAGTGACGGACATTCTAACTCGCCTGCGACGCTCGCTCAGCGGGCGCCCTGCAGCAGGTCGAAGGTCAACTGGTCGAGCTGCTCGTACGGGAGCGAACGCGAGGCGAGGGCCTTGCGGTCGAAATCGATGGCGAGCAGGGCCTTGGCGCTCTTGGACGAGTACTTCGCGGTCAGCCCCGCGAGCTTGCGGTCCTCGCGGACGATCTTGCCCACCAGGGCCTGGATGCCGCGGTCGCTGTTGAACCGGTGGACCTTGGACTCGAGGATCTTGTAGGTGCGCATCGAGCCCGCGGCGAAGGCCTTGACGTCGGCGTAGTCGGACGTGCGGTAGGCGTGGGAGTCGAAGTGCTTCGGGCCGTTGTAGCCGTGGTCGATCAGCAGCTTCACCAGGGCGAAGGCGTGCTTGTAGCTCTGGCTGCCGAAGCGGAGGTCCTGGTCGAACCGGCCGACCTCCTGGTCGTTGAGGTCGATGTGGAAGAGCTTCTTGGCGTCGAGGGCCTCGCCGACGACCTGCACGAAGTTGAGCCCCGCCATCTGCTCGTGGGCGAACTCGGGGTTCACGCCGACCATCTCGGAGTGGTCGAGCCCGGCGATGAAGCCGAGCATCGAGCCGGTGACGGGCAGGAAGATGTGCCCGCGGGGCTCGTTGGGCTTGGCCTCGAGGGCGAACTTGTAGCCGTACTTCATGTCCTTGCTGTGGGCGCAGAGGAAGTTGATCGCCTCGCGGAACCACGCGCCGGCCTGCACGGGGTCCTTGGCGACGTTGGTGTCGGTGCCCTCGCGGCCGCCCCAGAAGACGTAGATCTTCGCACCGAACTCGGCGCCCAGGGCCATCGCCCGCATGGTCTTCTGGATGGCGTACGCGCGGACGTGGCGGTCGTTGCTGGTGAAGGCGCCGTCCTTGAAGACGGGGTCGGAGAAGAGGTTGGTGGTCGCCATCGGGACCTTCAGCCCGTGGCGACGGAGGGCCTTCCTGAAGTCGCGCTTGATGGTGTCGGCCTCGGCGGGCGTGGCGTCGATGGGGATCAGGTCGTTGTCGTGGAAGTTCACGCCGTGGACGCCGCCGACCTCGCCGAGCAGGTCGACGATCTTGACGGGGTCGAGCTTGACGCGGGTGGGCTCGCCGAAGGGGTCGCGCCCGGGGTTGCCGACGGTCCAGAGGCCGAAGGTGAACTTGTCAGCGGGCGTCGGTGCGAAGGCGTCCTGTCGGGCCATGTCTGTGTATCCTGTGGAATTAAGTTCGGGGAATGCGGGGAAAACCCACCCAAGGCCGGGTAGTGTCGCGGAGGGGCGGGGGATGGTCAAGACGGGGCGAACACGAAAACGTGCGGTTTGCCGCACGCGGATGCCTTGGCGCAGCGCCGCCCGCGATTGCGGCTTTCGCTCAACGCTTGGCTTCATCCGCCCGATAGGTTATAACAATGTTGGAATCACCGGCCTCGCCCGAAGCAGGAGCCCTCACATGATCAAGACTCTCCAGAAGCACGGCAACAGCCAGGCGCTGGTCATCGAACGCCCCCTCATGGAGGCCCTGGGCATCAACGAGCAAACGAAGCTGCAGGTGGTGGTCAGCGGCGGCAATCTGATCATCACCCCCGTCGACGTGGGCGTGGGCTCTGCGCAGGTGCAGGCCTCGATCCGCAAGATGCGGACCCGCTACGGCGGGATGCTCAAGCGTCTCGCCAAGGGCTGATCTTCCGGGGCTTCGGGGGGACCGACATGGATGAAATCCATTTCTTGTCGTTGGACGACCTGCTCGAAATCCACGCCGACACGATCCGGCACGAGGGCGGGCTGGACGGCGGCGTGCGCGACCCGGGGCTTCTCGAGGCCGCCTTGGCAATGCCTCGCCAGCAATTCGACGGGAAGCATCTCCACCCCGACGTCCCGTCCATGGCTGCCGCCTACCTCTTCCACCTCTGCCAAAACCACCCGTTCCACGACGGGAACAAGCGCACTGCTGCGATGGTGGCCTTCGTCTTCCTCGACGCCAACAACCACAACCTGTCGGCCCGCGAAGAGGCCTTTGAGGCCGTCGTCATGCGCGTGGCCACCAGCCAGATGTCCAAGAGCGAAGTCGCCGCATGGTTCGCCAAGCACATCCGCCCGCGACGAAAACCAGGACGCCGTCGCCCCCGCCCGAATGAGCAAGGGTGAAACCTTCGGCGCTCAGGGCGACAAGGTCAGCCGCGATTGTGGGTGGAGATCTGGATCGAGAGCGTTTCGTCGCTCGGGAGCAGCAATTTCACTATGCTCTCTTCGGTCACCGGATAGACATGCAGCAAGAGCGCTCCCGCGGACCAGATATAGATGCCGTCTTCACCACCGCCAAAATCAACCAAAACACGGATCGGGATCTCAAACGGAGTATGGACCGCATCGCTTGAGAAGGCTCGGTTGTAATCTTGGTGCGTGCCAAGGAAAGGCACCGCCGCGTGGATCAGCTTCGCCGATCCGCCTTTCCCCGAAACCTCCACGCGAATGAACCAAGGCACCCGTTTCATCGGTCCTCCCACAACTCCCCGGCAACACCAGTATATTTGGCCACCAAAAGCGCCGAACGCCCTAGGCCTCCGGCAAACAAAAAACCCCGCCACGGTGGGCGGGGTTTCAAAAGTCACAACCAACATGTCAGCCGATCCGCACGCAGGAACTCACGCCCCGCGCGGGCTCAAGCCTCGATGCCGGTGATCTTGACCTTGATGAAATCCTGGCGGTGGCCGCGGTGGCGGCGGTAGTTCTTGCGGCGGCGGAACTTGCGGATGACCACGCGGTCGTTCTTGCCCTCGCCCAGCACGTCGGCGGTGACCTTCGCGCCGGCCAGCAGGGGGGAGCCGACCTTCGCCGGGGCCTCGCCGTCGAGCCCGCCGACCACGAGCACGCGGTCGAACGTCAGCGACGCGGTGCCGGTGGGCATCTCGCGCAACGCGACCTTGATCACGTCGCCCTGTGAAACCTTGATCTGCGTGCCGCTGTCTTCAATGATGGCGTACATGGCTCAACCTCTTTCAGGGACAGCCCGGGACTTCCGGGGTCTTTCGGGATATCGAGCCCGACATCTTAACCGAACCTTCCGACGATTGCCAACCCCCGGGAAACCGCTTCAAAACGCACCGAAGTACAGCCCACAATCGCCCGTCCAAACTTCGCGCCGCCCAGCCGGCTCAACCCGCTCGACTGGGCGCATCCCCGCGGAGCCCCAACCCCCCGCCGTGGAACCATTACACTCTTTCTTGCGATGCCTGCCACCCCTCCCCCCACCGCCTCCGACGCCCAGCTCCTCCGCCTCGCCGGCGAGCGGTATGCGGGCCTGCGAACGCAGATCAGCAAGGTGATCGTCGGGCAGGACGCCGTCGTCGAAGCCCTGCTTGCTGCAATCTTTGCACAAGGCCACGTCGCGCTGGTGGGCGTCCCGGGCCTCGCAAAAACGCTGCTCGTCCGCACCCTCGCCTCGGCCTTGGATTGGTCATTCAAGCGCATCCAGTTCACGCCTGACCTCATGCCCGCCGACATCATCGGGATGGAGATCCTGCGCGACGGCGGTGCGGGCGGAGTTTCCGGGGCAGTTTCCGGGGGGCGGGCCATGGAGTTCGTTCGCGGGCCGATCTTCGCGAACCTCGTCTTGGCCGACGAGATCAACCGGACCCCGCCCAAGACGCAGTCGGCCCTCCTCGAGGCGATGCAGGAATACACCGTCACCAGCATGGGGCGGACGCACACGCTGGAGCGGCCCTTCGTCGTCGTCGCCACCCAGAACCCCATCGAGCAGGAGGGCACCTACCCGCTGCCCGAGGCCCAGCTCGACCGCTTCATGTTCAGCCTGAGGATGGACTACCCCGGGCGCGAGGAGGAGGAGCGCATCGTCGCCGGCGGGGCCCTCGCCCAACCGCCGGAGATGGAGCCCGTCTTCTCGCGCGAGGAGACGCTGGCGGTGCAGGCGCTGGTCCGCCGGGTGCCCGCGTCAGCCCATGTCGTCTCCTACGCCGTCGCCCTCGCGCGGGCGACCCGACCGGCGGCCCCTGAATCGCCAGAGATGGTCCGCCGCTACGTCGAGTGGGGCGCGGGTCCGCGCGCGGGGCAGCATCTCCTGCTCGCCGGGCAGGCCTTGGCCGTGCTTGCCGGCCGGCCGCACGTCGCCGCGGCCGACATCCGCCGCGCCGCACCGTGGGTGCTGCGCCACCGCGTGCTGCCGAACTACGCCGCCGCGGGCGAGGGCGTCGCCGCCGACGCGATCGTCGCCCACGTGCTCGAGCAGGTCCGCGAGCCGGGCTACACGTCTTAAAGGAGCGGCCGCCGTGAGCACGCTCGACTCCCCCTTCCTGAGCGTCGAGGACCTCCGTCGGCTGCGCGGGCGACTCTTCGCCAGCCGCGGGATCGTCGCGGGGCGCTACGCTGGCCGCCACGCCTCGCGTCGCCCCGGGCGCTCGGCCGAGTTCACCGAGCACCGCCCCTTCATCCCCGGCGACTCGCCTGCCGACCTCGACTGGAAGCTCTTCGCCCGCTCCGACCGGCTCTTCGTCCGCCTCTCGGAGCAACCCTCCGACCTGAGCGTGCATCTCGTGGTCGACGCCTCCGCCTCGATGGCCTTCGCGGGGCTCGACGCCGCGCCGGACCGCGCCACGAGCAAGTTCACCCACGCCGCTCGCATCGCCGCAGCCATCGCGTTCCTCGCGGTCGAGCAGAACGACCGAGTCTCGCTCTCCATCGCCTCGGCCGGCCTCGCCCGCTTCGTGACTCCCGACGCGGGCCCGGGCCAGCTCCGCGCCATCCTCGACGCCCTCGAGGCCGCCAAGCCCGCCGGCGCCGCCGGGCTCGACGCCGCCCTGCGCGCCCTGGCCCCGCGCGTCGGCCGCCGTGGCGTCGTGGTCGTCCTCAGCGACCTGCTCGACCCGCCCGGCCCCGTCTTCGACGCCCTCGCACTCCTCCACGCCCGCGGGCACGAGGTTCTCCTCCTCCACGTCCTCCACGCTCACGAGATCGATCTGCCTTCTTCCATCCGCGGCCAAACCAGCCTCACCCTCCTTGAAGACGCCGAGAGCCACCAACGCCTCGAGATCGACCTCGCCTCGACCCGCGCCGCCTACGCCGCGGAATTCGCCCGCTTCCAACGCGGCTGGGCAGACGCCGCCCGCGCCCGAGGCCACGACTACCAACTCGTCTCCACCGCCACGCCCTGCGTCCGCGCCCTCGAACATTGCCTCCTCACCCGCGCCTCGTCCTGACCTGCAACCAACCGGATCATGCCGACGCTCGCCGCCATCGCCTTCGCCTCGCCCCTGATGCTGCTGGGCCTCCTCGCCCTCGCCGCCCCGCTGCTCGCCCACCTGCTCCGGGCCAAGCCGACTCGCCCGATCGTCTTCCCCACGCTCGCCCTGCTCGCCCGCGCCTCGGCCCCGCTCCGCCGCGAGCGCCGTTGGCACGACCGCGCCCTGCTCGCCTGCCGCTGCCTGGCGATGGCGGCGATCGCGCTCGCCTTCGCGCGTCCGACGTGGAACGACGTCGACCGAGACGCACATGCCGCGCCGTCCCGCCCCATGGCCAGCGACGGCTCGCAAGACGTGACGCTGGTTGTGCTCCTCATCGACGACAGCGCCTCGACCGGGCAACGCATGGGCGCGAATTCCAGCGGTTCCGGGGGAGACGTCGAACTCATCGCCAGCCTGCGATCGCTCGCAAAGGAGGCGCTGGCCTCGCTCCGCCCCGGCCTCGACCGCGCCTTCGTCATCGCCACCGCCGGGCGCGCCCGCGCCCTCCTGCCCGAGCCGACCACGAACCTCGCCGCCCTCGACGAAAAGCTCGGCCAGCTCGTTGCCCGACCCCTCGGCAATGATCTCCCCGGCTCATTCGCCCTCGCCGCGCAGGCCTTCGCGGGCCGCACGGGCCCGCGCCGACTGGTCATCGTCTCCGACCTGCAGCGGTCCGACTGGGCATCCATCCGCCTCCCACCCGAACTCGCCGGCGCCGGCATCACCATCGTTCCGCCGCCCCATGATTCGCCTTCCAGCGCGCCGCCGACCAACGCCGCCCTCGCGTTCCCGTGCATCGCCCCCGCCCGCCCCATCGCCGGCGAATCGGCCGAGTTCGTCGTCGACGCCCGCCACTTCGGCCCAAAGCCCCTCACCCTCGACATCAGCGCCACGCTCGACGGCCAGCCTCTGCCGCCACAGCGAGCACCCCTCGCCGGCCTGCCTGACTCCGCGATCCCGGCCTCCATCACGGTCCGTTTCATCCTGCCTCCCCTCTCTCCCGGTCCGCACGAACTCGTCGCCACGATCCCCGACGACGCCCTGTCCGGCGACAACACCGTCTACCTGCCCATCAATGTTCAAAACCGCCGGCCGGCGGTGCTGCTGAGCGACGAAGACCCGGACCAGCCCCGCAACAGCACTTTCTACCTCGTCCGCGCCATCCAGCCGCTCGGGCCCGACCAAGGGCGCGTCGACCTGCGCCTGCGCCGGCCGACCGACCTCGCCGCAAAGGACCTCGTCGACGTCCCCGCCGTAATCCTCGGCCCCGTCGACCATCTCGGCCCCATCGCCGCCGACCTGCTCTCGCGTCACCTCGACCGCTCCGGCAGGATCGCCCTACTCGCCGGCGCCGGCCACGCCGATCGCCATCTCCGCGAACTCTTCGCGGCCCGCTCCTGGCCCGCGACGATCACCCTCGCGCCGCGATCCTCCGACACTCCCATCCACCTCGCGCCACCGCCCGCGACGCACCCCCTGCTCGCCGGATTCGATGGTCCCGCCAGGCTGGCCCTCGCCGCCATTCCGCTCCGGCCCGCGTGGACGATCGCGCCCGCACGCCAGCCCGCCACCGACGCAATCCCGTTCGACGACGGCACCCCCGGACTGCTTCGCCTCGACGACAGCCCCCCCGCACTGCTCCGCCTCGACGACAGCCCCAAACTCGACTCGATCTGGCTCGTCAACCTCGGCCCCCTCGACGCCCGCGACGATCTCGTCCGCCACGCCCTGTTCCCCGCCTTGGTCCGCAATCTCCTCAACGCCCTCGAACCCGCGTCCGACGCCGCCTCCCGTCTCTCGACCCACATCCCCCTCGGCAGCCCCCTTCACCTCTCGCTCCCCGGCAACTCCGCCGTGATGCCCGCCCTCACGCTCGTCACGCCGGACGGCGCTCGCCACGCCGTCGAGCCCACGTGGCGGCGCGACCATTGGGACGTCACCACCACCGCGGATCGCGCAGGCTTCCATCGGCTCTACCATGGAGAGAGATTGGTCGCCTCGGCGGCGGGCGAATTCCCGCCCGGCGAGAGCGACCTGCGCGCCATGCCCGCCGCGGAGCTCGCGCGGCAACTCTCCGCGCCCAACCCATCCGTCGCATCCGGCTCTGACGTTCTTTCGCCCGACACGTCGACGACACATCCCAGCCAAGACGTCCGGGTATCCGACGCGCGAACCGCCGCAGGACCCCCGCAGCCGCCCACACCGCTCTGGCCCGCGCTGATCGCGCTGGCGATGGCCGCGCTCGCGGGCGAGGCCGTCCTGACCGGAGCGCGCAAGCCATGACCACGCTCGCGCTCGTCTGGAACCCCGCCATCCATCCCGCGCTCGTCGTCGCGGGCCTGGCCCTCGTCGCGCTGCCCGCGGTCATCTCCGCCGTCCGCTCCGCTCGCTCCCGTCCCCGCCTCGCCGTCGCGCTGTTGGTCGGGCGATTGACGCTCATCGCCGCGCTGGGCGCGGTCCTCTTCAACCCCGGCCAATCAAGGCCCCACGATTCGCCGTCCGACCCCTCCCTCCCCTCTCCCGATCTCCCCCGGCTGACCGTGCTGCTCGACACCTCCACGTCCATGCTCACGCCCGACGCCAATGCCCGGCCGCGCCTCGCCCGCGCCCTCGATGATTGGTTGAGGGCCGAGACGCTCGCGAACCTCCGCGCCCGCTTCAATGTTGAGATCCAAGGCTTCGACGCGCAGACCCGCCCGCTGTCCGACGCCGACCTCCGCCTCCCCCTGGCCGACCTCGCCCGTGGTCGGCAGACGCGCCTCGCCGACGCGGTGGCACTCGCCCTGGCGCGCGCCCCCCACGCCCGCCCGGCCGATCCACCTTCCGCCATCCTCCTGCTCTCCGATGGGCGAACCGCCGAGTCGTCCCTCAACAACGCCGCGACCCCCGCGCCATCGCTCGCGGACGTCGCCGACCTCGCCCGCGCCCGCGGCGTGCGCATCCACGCCGTCGCCGTCGGCTCGACGGCTGCCCCGCCCGCCCTCGCCATCATCGACGCCGTCGGCCCCACCCGTTTCGTCGCGGGCGAGACCGCCACGGTCCGCGTCCGCATCGCCCAGCGCGGACACGACGGCGAGACGATCTCCTGGCGCGTGCGCTCGGAGAACTCCTCCACCGTCGGGTCGCTCCGGCTCGACGCCCGCGCGACGATCGACCTGGCTGTGTCCGTCCGCGCGCCGCGCCAAGCCGGGCCGTTCTCCTACGAGATCACGCTCGAGCCGCCGGTCGGCTCCGCAGCGTCCGGCGTTTCGCGCTCACCCGCCGCGACGCGGCCCGACGACGCCCTTCGCCGCTGGACCGGCCTGGGCCACGCCGTCGGCCGCCCCATCCGCGTGCTCTTCCTCGAAGGCGAGCCCGCGTGGGACTCCCGCTTCTTCGCGCAGGCGCTGAGACGCGACCGCGACATCCAGCTGACGCAGGTCACCCGCCTGGGCGACGAGAGCGTCACCCTCGCGCCCGAAAGTCCGGCCACGCCCTCGTCGGTTGGAACGCAGCGAGACGATGACGGCGACGACATTGATTCGAACAATGACGGCCTATCCGCGCGCATGCCCATCTCGCCCCGCGAATGGGCGGCCCACGACGTCATCGTCCTCGGCCGAAGCGTCGATCGCCTCCTCGACCCCGCCGCGGCCGAACGGTTGGCGGCCACAATCCGCGCCGGCAGCCATCTCCTCTTCCTCCGCGGCCGCCCCGTGGCGGCAACGGATGCCCAGGCCTCCGCCGTCGCCGCGAGCCTCGCGCCGTTGGCCCCCGTGGCATGGCCAGCCGATGGCGATCCCGCACCGCCCGCATCGCCAAGCCCGCTCCGCGCCACCCCTGCCGGCCACGCCCACCCCGCGCTCCAGCCCGACGCCCTCGGGGGTCGACTCGACGACATCCTCGCCGGGCTTCCCGGCTCCGACCTCCTCGATCCCATCGCGACGGTGCGTCCCGCCGCAAGCCTGCTCGCCACCGCCGGCGACCTCGCGCAGCCCGCGTGGCTCACCATGCCCGTCGGCCGTGGGTCAGCCGCGCTGCTCAACGGGCAAGGCTGGTGGCGCTGGTCGATGCTCGCGCCCGAGCAGGCGGGTTTCGCGCCCGCCTACGACGGACTGATGATCAACCTCGTCCGCTGGCTGGCCCTCGGGGGCGACTTCGCGCCGGGCCGGATGATCGACTTGACGATCACGCCGGCCCACACCGCGCCCGATCAGGAAGTGCGTTTCCGCGTGGCGAGCCGGTTGCCCGACGAGACTGCGCTCACCCCACGGCTGAGCGTGGTCGATCCGAGTGGCACGCGGCAGGAAGTCACGCTCCAGCGGCAGGCCGCCGGCCTCTGGACCGGGGCCTGCACGCCGACCAAGCCGGGGATTCATCGAGCGCTGCTGAACGTTCCCATATCGCCCGAGAGTGCGTCGTCCTGGAGAACGGGCGCGATCGAAGACCGCTGGCAGGTGGTCGAGGACGACGCCGATGCGGTCAATCCCGCGGCCGACCCTGACGCGCTGCGGCAACTCGCGCTCGCCACCGGCGGCCAGTTCATCGACGATGCCGCTGCCACCGATGACTTGCGCCGTGGCCTGCCTCTCCTGCTCCGCGCGTCGCCGCAGCCCGACCCCGCAAACTCCGGCGGCGCCACACCGCGCGGCGCGGACGAACACCAATCCGCGTGGGACCGCCCCTGGCTGCTCGCCTTGCTTCTCGGCTGGCTCGGCATCGAATGGATCACCCGGAGGCGCGTGGGTTGGCCATGAAAGCTCCCCAACTCGACCAACTCCTGCGCCGGGTCGCCGCGCGGCATCGCCGCGTAGCGGTCGACGCCGTCGGCTGGGCACAGCTCCCGGTCTTCCTCCTGGCCTGCGCGCTGGCCGTCCTTCTCGATGCGGTCATGGGATTCGGTCCGGCAGGCCTGGTCGGCATCGACCTCGCTCTGGTGACGCTCGTCGTCCTTCACGTGGTGTCGCTCCGCCTCACGGAGCGACGCCACCGCTTCGACCCCCGCCGCGTCGCCCGGCTGCTCGAAGATCGCGCGAAGATCGACGACAGCCTGCTCATCTCCGCGGTGCAGTTCGCCCAAGCCCCCACGGGCCGCGAGCGCGACGAGCTCGCCGCGATGACGCTCGCCCGCGCCGAGGCATGGGCGGCCGGGGTCCGCGCCGAATCCTTCGACGACCCCCAAGCCCGCCGCCGACTGAATCGGGCCCGGGCCGCGGGCATGCTGGCGCTCGCGGCCGCAGCGATCGCTTTGTGGGCCTTCTCCGGAGCCGTCCGAGCCTCGTCCATCCGGTGCGCCCATCCGCTGAGCGATTTCCCGCCTTACACAACCGTGCGTTTCGCCATCTACACCGATCCCTCCCCGCCGCGGCGCGACCTTCCGCTGACCATCGTCGCCGACGTTTCCGGCCCACCCCGCGTGGAGCAGGCGCAGGTCGTCTTCGCGCCCGCGGACGAACACCTCGGGCACCGCACTTCCTTGGCGATGATCAGCCAGGACGGCCGATTCACGCTCTCCCTCCCTCGCGCGGGGGATCGCCGCGACTTCCACATCCAGACCCCTGCCGGGCGGTCGGCGTGGTACCGCATCGACCCCTTGAAGACGCCGATCCTCACGGCGATCACCGTCCGATGCGAGTTCCCCGACTACACGCACTGGCCTTCACGCGCCGAGTCCCCCTCGCCCGCTTCGTCGCTCGTCTTGCGAGCGCTGGTCGGCACGCGCGCGACATTCACCCTCGTCGCCGGCGGGCCGCTGCGCGACGCGGTGCTGACGCTCACGCCCGACGCCGCGCCGCTTCCGGGGACGATTCCGGGGTCGGGAATGGCTGGGGCGGCGACGCAAGCAGCAGGTCGGGCAAGCCAGACGCTGCCGTTCGCGATCGACGTTCGCGATCCCAGCCGCGCCTCCGCGACGTTTGACGTCACGACATCGGCCGCATTGACCGTCGAATTCACCAGCGCCGACGGGACGGGTTCATCGAGCCTCACAGGGCGCATCGAGGCGGTGAAGGATCGTCCGCCGACGACGACATGGGTCGAGCCGGCGGAGACGGAATTGGCGGTGCCCGCGGGATGGCCGGTGGAATTGGCGGCGACGGCGAACGATGACGTGGCCGTGGCGTCGATGGCGCTCGAAGTCGACGGACGGCCGATCGCCGCCGCGATCGAAGGCTTGGACACACCCGAGGCCCGCGGACGATGGACGCTGGACCCCGCGGCGATGGGATTGGCCGTGGGCAGCCGCTTCGAGTGCGCCGTCGTCGCGCGCGACGCAAGGCCACCCGAGGGGCAGCCGTCGGCGAGAAGCATTCGCGTCGTGCGCGTGGTGAGCGACGAGGAATACCGCGCTCTCGCGGCCGCGCGCTACGACCCACGGCGCGCGGCCGAGGAGGCACAGGCCTTCGCGCAGGCCCTGGCCCGCGCGGCCGCCCGGCACGCCAGCCTCGCGGCCCGGACCGGCGAGCGTCGAGCGCCGGGCGAGCAGGCGAACGACCGGACTGCCGAAAACGCGGAAGACGACCGCTCGAGCGACGCTGAGTTGTCCCGGCACGCCGACGACGCGCGGGTCCTGGCCTCCCGGCTGGCGCGGCGGTCGCGCCCCCCGCACTTGAACGGCTCCGACGCGGAGTTTGCCGCCAGCCTGGCCCGGGCCGCCGCGGCGCTCGACGCGGCGGCCGACGCGAGCGACGCGCTGGCAGGGGCGATGGCCGCCTCGCTGGATGGCGGCGCGAACGCGGCGTTGGGCGGTGATGCCGC
>JAPLMQ010000140.1 GCA_026386955.1 Planctomycetota bacterium | reverse complement strand
CATGTCGGCGATCGCCCGCGCGATCCGCCCGTTGCCGTCCTCGAACGGGTGGATCGTCACGAACCAGAAGTGGGCGACGCCGGCCTTGACCACTGGGTCGGTGGCCGCGGGCGCGTTGAGCCATGCCAGGAATGCGGTCATCTCCGCCTTGAGCCTGCCCGCGTCCGGCGCCTCGAAGTGGATCTTCTCCCTGCCGATCGGGCCGGAGACCACGCGCATCGGGCCCGATGCCCGAGTCCGCCAGGCTCCGACGGTGATCCGCCCCAGCCCGCTCCGCCCCGTGGGGAAGAGGCTTCCATGCCAGGCGAACAGCCTCCCCTTCGTCAGGGGCTCCGCGTGGTTTCGCGTGGCGTCGAGCGTCATCTCGACGATGCCGTCGACGTCCCGACCGGCCTTCGGCAGTCCCGCCGCGTCCATCCCCAGCCGGGTGGCGATCGAGGACCGCACTTCATCAGGGTTCAGGTTTTCGCCCTCGATGGCGGAGGACCTGACGACGTCGTCCGTGAGCGTGGTGACATTGGCCTCGGCGCGCAGGTCGAACCCGAGCGACTTCATGCGCCCGAGCAATAGTCCTTGTTTGTGACGGACGTCGGAGAGCAACGAGGAGGATTCATGGCTGCTCAGGTCGGGCCAGCCCGCGCGTTGATGGATGTACTCGGCTTGGGAACGCATGATGCGGTGATTGTACACCCTAATCACCGCATGTTATGCGGTGAATACATTCTTTGTTCGTTGTGCTTTGTGCCCGGCCCCGCTCACCTGCCGATACGACGACACCGCGCCGCTGCACCTCGCCGTGCGCGCATGAGCGCGTTCACTCCCCCCGGTACGTGCACACCGTCTTGGCCGTCTCCCACACGCTCACCTCCGCCAGCTCGACGCCCAGCTTTTCCTTCAGCGGCGCGCACAGCATGTCGTGGATCACCTTCGCGATGTTCTCCACGCTGGGGTTGAGCTTCGCGAACTGCGGGACGTCGATGTTGAGGTGCTTGTGGTCGAGCTTCTGCACCGCGGCCTGGTCGACCAGCGCGTCGACGGCCTCGACGGGGACGACGTGCCCCTTCGCGTCGATCTTCGATCGCACGACGACCTCCAGCCGGTAGTTGTGTCCGTGGCCTGCCGGGTTGTTGCACTTGCCGAAGATCCGGCGGTTCTCCTCGTCGCTGTATTGCGGGACGTGCAGGCGGTGGGCGGCGGAGAACTCGAACTGCTGGCGGAGGAGGACGTGGTCCATGTCTGCTGTCCCGATGTGGAGGCTCAGGTGGGGCGAGAGGTCGAGGCCCAGGCGCCAGAGGGCGGAGCCGATCGGCTCGGGGAAGGCGCGGGCCAGGCGGCGCATGAGTTGGCCCATCGGCGTGCCGGGGGTGCCGCCCGCGTCGGAGGCGGCATCGGCCAGGGCGGCGGCGAGCGAGGGGATCACCGCTTGGCGCACGGCCTCGTCGATGTGGGTGATGTTGATGAAGTAGCCGGTGAGCGGGTCGGCCTCGCCGCGGCAGACGACCAGGAGTTGGTAGTACCGCCCGAGGCCGCGCATGGGGGGCCAGGCGGAGAAGGCGTTGTGCCGCGGCGGGGGCGCGCCGGCGTGGCGCGGGTCGTCGAGGCAGAAGCGGACGGTGCGCGCGAGCTCGAGCATGGCTGGATTATAGGGGAGCACGGGGAGAGGCCGGGGAAGCGGGGGAGGGAAGGCGGAGGAAGATGGTTTCGGGCCGGTTGTGACGGCGGTGCCGACCAGGGTGGGCGAACGGCACAGGCATGCGAGGAATTGTGTGCGGCAGGGCGGGCGCGGCGGCCGGCCTTGCCCGGGGCGGGCCTGAATTCGAGGATTGGACTTGTGCGTCGCCCGATCGATCTCGGATCGTGCCCCACCGCAGCCGTAGGCTGCTGTGTGTCGGTCAACCCTGCGGCCCGAGGCTTGCGGCGAGTCCTGGACGAGCCGTTCACTCGCACATAGCAGCCTTCGGCTGCGATGTGGCACGGCCCGCGTGAAGAGTGAACCGCCACAGGCACGAGAGCGACCGATCTCGGCGAGATCGCGGCAGAGCTTCATCCATGAACAGTTGGGTCCGCTACAGCGTCGCCGTCTACTTGGGCCTGCTTCTCGCGGGGTCGCTCGTTCCACTGGAGCGATGGACCTCGCTGCGCGACGCGTGGTCAAACCCACCTCCCGATTCGGCAGGGCGCGATGACGGAATCCTGCCGCCGCAGCAACGCCGAGCGCCCGCCGCCGCCGCGCCCGACAACGATGAAACCGCCGCGGCGATGACGAAGCTGGAGGCCGAGGACCAGTTGGCCCGGGCCGCCGGCATGCGCAACGATGTTCCACGTGGAACGTCGTTGTCGGCCACGGATTGGACGGCTGCCGACGCCTCGAACGAACCGCGCGACCCCCAGGGGCCTTGATCCCCCGCGCCCCCCGGTTAGGCTTTGCGCATGACAATCAACGCTGCATCATCCGGCCCGTCCCGCCGTGGTTGGTGGCTCGTCGCCGGAGTCCTGGGCGTCGCCGCCGCGGGGCTGGCCATCCGCGTCGCGATTCCCTCGGGCCCCGCCAACTCGGCGCAGAGCGCCACGTCGGAGGGCGTCGCCGCGTTCGACCCCCAGGCGGCGTCGGCGGAGACCATCCGAGTCGAGCGCGATCTTGAGATCGCCATCCGTACCGGTGCCAACGGCTCGGCCGCGCTCCAGGCCGCGCAGAAATTGGCCCACGACTACCCCCGCTTCGCCCCTGCCCACACCCTGCTCGCCCGCGGCCTGACCCTCGCCGGCCAGCCCGTCCCCGCCTACGACGAGTGCCTGCTCAGCCTCAAGCTCGACCCGCGCAACGCTCCGACGTTGGGGCTCGCGGGCAAGCTCGCGCTGCAGAACGGGAAGATCGAGGAGGCGCTGCGTCATTACAGCGACGCGAGCGACCTCGACAACGCCAAGGCCGACTACCGCTTCGGGCTCGCGCAGGCCTATCTCGACCACCGCGACCGCGACCGCGCCCGCCGCGCGGTGCTGGATGGGCTGCAGATCGCGCCCGACGCGCACGAGGGCTACGCCGTGCTCAGCGAGCTCTTCGCGCAGGAGAACAAGGTCTCGATGGCGCTGGAGAAGATCACCAAGGCGATCGCGCTGGTGCCCAAGGAGCAGCAGGCGGTCTTCGCCGCGTACACCCGCCGCGAGTCGGCCCTGCTGCGTCGCGACAACCAGCCGCAGGCGGCCTTGGCGGCGCTGCAGCGGCTCGGCTCCGCGAGCGACGCGACTGCCGAGGTGCTGGAGGACCAGGCGGTCTGCCTGGCGATGATGGGCCAGCCGGGGAAGGCCGCGGAGCTGTTCGAGCAGGCGGCGAAGGCGCGCCCGAATGAGCCGGCGCTCCGCGCCGGGGCCGAGCGCTGGCGGCACAAGGCCGACATGAAGAAGTGAGGCGCAGGGGCGGCGGTGGGGCGGAGCCAGCGCCTCCGGCCGGTCATGCCCATCTCTTTTCCCGGTCCAAATGGACATTGTCATAGAGTCGTCCCATCGCCCGCGAACTGCTCGCGGACTGCTCAATCTGCGCTGAATTCGCGCAGTCATTGGCACGAACAGCTGATCAAGAACGCCAAATAGGCGAAGACTCGCCCATGCGGGTCTTGGCATGGGCTTTGCAATTCATGGAATGACAGCTTGAGTTCCTAGATCGTCCGGCCGCGCTTGCGGCCTCCGTGCGCTGAACCCGCGTGCGGCAATCAGGGAACTTCGCGGCAGGTCGGTCGGCTCCGCGCCGACCACAAGCCTTCCGCGAGCTTGCGCGGCAGCCAGCCGCGCCCGGCGCGCATTTTTAGCAGCGAGCCGGATCGAACCCGAACCTTTGTCTGCCACAACCCGGTCCCCGGCCCCAACCCTCAAAGGAGTTGCCTGTGCGGAATTTCCTTGGCCTCGCGGTGCCTGATCGAGTCGTCAATCGGCTCATTGTCCACAGCCTGGAAGTCACGGCCTTGGCCTTCGTCGTCGGCGTGGTCGTGGGCGTCATGATGGTCCCCCGCAGGAATGCCTTCGAGGCGGCGCAGATCTACTCTTGGGTTGCCGTGCTGGTCGGCAACCTCGTGTACTGGTCGGGCGTGATGCTGGTGGGGTTCGCGATCTTCCTCGCCCGCAAGTGGGTCGCCCTCTTCGGCCGCCCGGTGTTGTGGAGGCGCCGGCCCGCCGCCGAGCGTGGCCAAGCGACGCTCTTCGCTCCGGAGGTGGTCCGCGTCGATCTGTCGATGGCGGCCTGAGCGGCGAGCCGACCGCGGGTCGCCTCGGTCCGATGTGCGAACAACAACGACGCCGGCGCAATGTAGTGACGCGCCGGCGTCGTTTGTTTTTTGGCGTCGCAGTCATGCGCAGTGAGCGGAGCCGGCGACTTCGCGGGGGGAATACGCGGTTCCGTCGATGAATCTGTGGCCCGCGCGGGCGCGCGGCGCGGTACAACTTCCCCATGCCCACCCTCGCCCTCATCGCGCATGACGAGAAGAAGGACGTGATGGCCGAGTTCTGCCGGCGCAACCGCGACCGGCTCGCCAAGCTCGACCTGATCGCCACCGGCACCACCGGCGGGCGCATCAGCGAAGCCACCGGCCTGCCCGTCACGCGCATGCTCTCGGGCCCGCTCGGGGGCGACGCGCAGATCGCCGCGCTGGTCGCCACCCAGCAGATCGTCGGGGTGATCTTCATGGTCGACCCGCTCAACGCCCACCCGCACGAGCCCGACATCCAGGGGCTGCTCCGCGTCTGCAACGTCCACAACGTCCCGCTCGCGACGAACCTCGCGACGGCGGAGATCCTGATCAAGTCGTTGTGAGCGCGGCCGACGCGATCTTCCCGATCGGGTCGCTCGTGAGGACTTTGCCCCGCGCGGACCGTCCCGTTATCCTCGCTCGCCAAATGCCCAGCAAAAACTACATCGAGACGTTCGACAAAGACGCAGGCGGCTGGATCGGCTGGATCGGCGGCGGGGGCGGGCCCAAGGCCCTGGAGCTCGCCGACTCGGCCGCGACCACTCGCTCCCCCTGGGGCATCGACATCAACCACGCCCCGCCCGGCGCGGGATATCTCCATCTCCTCTACGTGCTGTTGACCACGGCCGCGAAGGATTACCCCGCGGCCCGGTTCGACCCCCTCGCCGGGCCGAACAAGTTCATCAACGGCGACTACCCGCGCGACTTCACCAAGGCCCGCATGACGTTCCGGGTCAAGGGCGACCTGCGCCTCGCGGGGTCGGAGCTGGCGTTGCTCATCCAATGCGACGAGCCGATCCCGGGCGTGCGCTCGAACCACACGCTGCACGGGCAGCCGATCAAGGTGACGAAGGATTGGTCGGAGCAGACGATCACGCTCGAGCCCGACGAGAAGCAGTGGACGCCGATGGGCGTGCGCAAGGTCGGAGCCGACTGCGCGACGTACGGCAACGCCCCGATCGCCGCGGCGCTCAAGAAGGTGAACGTCGACATCATCCTGGTGCTCTTCCCGCTGGAGATCGTGCCGGTGACGCCGCCCAAGGGCGGGCTGCACGACCTGCGCGCGGGGAAGGACTACGCGGTCGACGCCGCGAAGCTCCCCGCGGGCTACGTGACCATCGACGAGATCCGCATCGACTTCCGCTGACCCCGCCCCCGGAATTCCCAAACTCCGGCCGAGCCGGCGCTCCCGCCAACCTCGGCCTTCCCCGTTTTCCCCGGAGATTTCAACCATGGCCAAGTCCGTCATCGGCGCCCAGATGTACACCCTGCGCGACCACCTCAAGACCCCGCCCGACATGGTCAAGACCTGCAAGCGGGTCAAGCAGATGGGCTACGACGCGGTGCAGGTCTCCGCCTTCGGGCCCATCGAGGTCGTCGAGCTGGCGAAGATCCTCGACGGCGAGGGGCTGGCCTGCGCCGCGACGCACGTCGGGCTCGACATGATGAAGGACGTGACCAAGTGCGTGGACTACCACGCCGCACTCAAGTGCCGCTACGCCGCGATCGGCGGGTTCGGCTGGAACAACCCCGGCGCGCCCGAGTACCTCGCCTTCGCGCAGGAGTACAACGCCGCCGCGGCCCCGCTCGCCAAGCACGCGCTGCAGATCGGGTACCACAACCACAGCCACGAGCTGGTCCGCTTCGGCAACAAGACCGCGCTCGAGCTGCTCATCGAGAACACCAGCAAGAGCGTCTGGTTCGAGATCGACACCTTCTGGATCGCCCACGGCGGGGGCGACCCGGCCGCCTACATCGAGAAGGTCGCGCGGCGCATCCCCTGCGTCCACTTCAAGGACTTCGTCATGGGCCCCGACCGCGCCCAGAAGATGACCGAGGTCGGCTCGGGCAACCTCAACTGGCCCCGCATCCTCGAGGCCTGCAAGAAGGCGGGCGTCGAGTGGTACTTGGTTGAGCGCGACAGCGGCGAGCTGGACCCGTTCGACAGCCTGAAGGTGAGCCTCGACAACCTCCGCGCGATGGGCCTGCATTGAGGCGGGGTCGGGAGCGGCGGCGGTTCCAATTCGGCCATCCCGACCTGGCAGAATGGGACTTCATGTCACCAACATGACATATACTTCAAGTTCCATGAAGCATCAGATAATCGAAATTTTGCTTAATTCGCCCGTCGAATCATTGGTTTGGAACGAGGGTTATCTAATGGATTGGGTGGGTGGAAATCGAAAGATACAACTCGATGGCAAAGACAGCGGTCCTCGGGTCATATGGGCATATCGATTCGATGCTGCGATCCAATCTCCATCCGGACGATACGCTGCGGTCTATGAACGGTTGGGCACCAAAGCGGTGCTTCTCGACAATGGCGAGCACCTGCGTGAACTGAATCGCAGCTTCTATCACGCAAACGTCTATGAATACCCGATTGCGTTCATTCAACTTCCGGATGGACGAGAACTCATCGCGCACTGCCCGGAGGAATACAACCGTATCGAGATTGACGATGTAGAAACAGGCAAACGGTTGACCCCAAAGAGTGACCGTAAACCGGATGACTTTTTTCACTCCAGGTTGTCGGTGAGCCACGATGGCCGCAGGCTGCTCAGCGCCGGCTGGGTTTGGCATCCGTTTAATTCCGTTGCGACGTGGCTCATCCAGGAAGCTCTGGCCGATTCACGAGTGCTCGACAAAGCGTGCAGCCCGCACGGCGCTGGGGCAGAAATCAACTGCGCATCGTTCCTGGATTCAGATCGAAATTTGATGAATTCAAGCATCGACGCAGACGACTTTTCAGACGACGAAGATACGCTGTTTCATAAGGGTTCCCTCGCGGTTTTCGATCTTCGGTCAAACACTATCGAATCCGTTGCCAAGACGGATCAGACACTTGGAACCATGCTCTGGCTGGGCGACGATCGCATTGCCAGCTTTTACGGCTTCGCAAAAATCATTGACTTAAAGACGGGCAAAGCGACTTTTAACTGGCCCGACATCATGACCGGCAAGCAGGACAGCAGCATCATTCACTATCTTGATTCGCTTCCTCCGATCGCGATGGATTCATCGGGCAAACGTTTTGCCGTCGCTTCCAAAGATCGAATCACAGTTGTCCAATGCTGAGCCAAGACTCTATTGTGAACCGCGGCTTCTTAATCAGACAATCGAAGAAGGCAAGTGCATCGATTAGATGAGCTAAAATCGACTACCGCTTCAATGAAAAGTTCGATTGGCGTCCTGTCACCCCGATTTTTCAAAAACCCCTCGCGTGGCGAGGGGTTTTTTGTTGGGCGCCGCCGGCTGCCGGAACGGCACCGCGGCCTCAAAACAGGATC
Source organism: Planctomycetota bacterium (assembly GCA_026386955.1). GTDB lineage: Bacteria > Planctomycetota > Phycisphaerae > Phycisphaerales > Phycisphaeraceae > JAPLMQ01. Next base: position 5,793 of record JAPLMQ010000140.1, on the reverse strand, counting down.
GGCTTCCCCAGCGCCCGGCGCGTGACCGTGAACTGGCCGATGTGCATCATCGCGTGGGAGGCGAGGAGGATCGCCACATTGGCGACCGTCGGTGCGAACGGCCGCATGCGTTCGGGGGTCGGCGTGGCCAGTTCCGCATCGCTGAGCTTCGCGACCCACGCGGCTGCGATGTCCATCCCCTGGTCGAACCTGCCGAGAAGCTCAGCCTTGCCCGGGAAGAAGGCGGGGTCGTCGATGGAGGCCTTGCTCTTGCCGAACCGCGTGTCGTCCTCGAACGGGAAAGCGACGCCCGGGCCGCACGCGGTGACCAAGCCGCGCACCGAGTTGGCCAAGTGCCCCATCTGCCAGATCGCATGGTTGGCTGTCTTGGCGGGGCGGAAAAGCATGTCGGCGTCCGAAAAATCCTTGAGGAACGTGTCGACCATTCCCTTGCTCTGCAGGACATTCTTCGAAAGCAATTCAGCGGTGGACATTGAAGGCCTCCATGGGTCGTTGCGGGGTTGCGGGGGTGCGGACAAAAAGCGTGACGGCGGATCTGGGTGCGCCTTGAACGCCAATGCTAGCTCGTTCATCTCCCGTTTGGCTCGGCAGTCCCCCAATCACCTGAGGTTTTTTGCAAGGAACGAACGGGAGTTCGACCTCTGCCCTGTCACCCCGACTTGGGTTTGATTGGAGTTTCTGCCGACGCCGAAGCCTTCCTCGTTGCGGGTCCAGTTTGGAAAACACCAAGCCCTGTCCGTATTCTGATGTGACTGGCCACAGTTGCCGCCGGTGCGCGGCGCCCCAACCCAAGGATCTGGCGTGTGGAGACGAAATACGCCTGCGACGGCTGCGGGGAGTGCTGCAGAACCTATCTTGTCGTGGCTTCCGAATCCGACGCGGACCGGGAGCCCAGGATCAGGGCCGTCGGCGAGCGCCTGGAAGCCCCCGAGGGGACCCCTGCCAACCGATACCGACTGATCCCCCGGAGCGAGCAGGGCTCCTGCCTCTTCCTTGGCGCCGGCAACCGATGTTCGATCTACGACACCCGCCCGCGCACCTGCCGGCAATTCCCCGCCGGGAGCGAGATGTGTCAGGATGTCCGCCGGTTCGCGGGGTTGCCGATGCTCCTGCCATACGTGGGAATCACGGTGAATGGACGCGATGTGGGCCACGGCGCCGTGGTTTAGGCCGTCGGTTTAGGCCGTCGAAGCGTCCAAGCTCATGCAGTTGCCACGCCGACAGACTTGCATCCCGCCCGCCCTCTTGTCACAATGATTGGCCCGGCGCGTGGCAGACGCCCCGTCGGCAGCCCTGTCGGTGCATGCGAACGAGGAGACTTTCATGGCGATTCGTGTCAAGGGTCGGGCAGGCGAGTCGGTCGAGCAGATGCTCCGCCGCTTCAAGAAGATGTGCGAGAAGGAAGGCCTGACCAAGGACGTCAAGCGCCGCGCCTACTACGAGAAGCCCAGCGAGCGCAAGCAGCGGGCCCTCCGCAAGGCCATCAAGCGCTCCGAACTGATCAAGCTCGGCCCGATCGCCAAGAAGCCCGCCCCCGGCGCCAAGGGCGCTCCCCCGGCTCGCGGCGGCGGCGGCCCCGGCGGTCGTGGCCCCGCGCGTGGCCCGGCCCGCGGCGGTCGGCCTTCGTCCCGCTGATCGGCCCCGCTGATCCGCGGCGAAGCTGATTTCCCCGGCAACGTCTGCCGGCCCCCGACGCGCCTGCCCCCGCCCCTCCCGGCGGCGGCCCCGCGATCCACCAGGCCGGCTTGACCCCCAACTAAGCCGACCGGCACGGGCTCGCACTGTGACCAGGTCGGCTTATCATTTGCACGCCGACTCATCCGCATCCGTCTGAATCACGCATCCCGCATCTTGCCCCGCATTCGCCCGCTCCACGAAACGAAACCCATGGCCAAGCGCCCCGACTCCAATTCCAAGCCCTCCGACGGCAAGCCCGCCCGCAAGCCCGCTTCCAAGTCCGCCTCGAAGCCCGCGCCCAAAAGCGGCAAGAAGGGCATGCCCAAGCGCCCCAAGAACCCCGTCGCCGGCACGCGCCAGCCCAAGCCCCACCCCAGCGGCGGGCGCAGCCGCCCGCGCAAGACATCGAGCGATCCCCGCGACGGCGACATCCTCGTTCCCGACTCCGCCCCCGCCGCCCCGCGCGAGCGCTCCGCCGTCACCTCCGCCGACGACAAGCGCATCCGCAACTTCGCCCGCGACGCCGCCCGCCTCGCCCACGACTCGCACTGCGCCGAGGTCGTACTCCTCGACGTCCGCGGGCTCTCCGACATCACCGATTACATCCTCATCGCCTCGGGCGCCAGCGACCGGCAGATCCGCTCCGTCGGCGAGGACATCGAGCAGCTCGCGAAGGGCTCCCGGCTCAACAAATTCGGGCGCGACGCCGACGGCCGGTCGTCCTGGGTCGTGCTCGACTTCGTCGACGTGGTGGTCCACCTCTTCGACGCGGTGGCGAGGTCGCACTACGACCTGGAGATGATGTGGGGCGACGCCCCGAAGGTCCGCTGGCAGCGCAAGGCCGACGCAGCCACGCCCGGCGCTGGCGGCGAGTCGACGACCGCGGCGGACGACGCCGAAGGGGATGAAGCCGAAGCGTGAACACCGCCCGGCCGACGCCCGCCCCAAGCATTCGTCATCACGACAATTCAATGAACTCGCCCAACGCGGCGATCCGAAAGGATCGTCCGGCGTTTATCATTGTTGCCGGCTTGTCACGTCTCCAACGTCGTCGTTGATCACTCGGCCTTGGCGTCGCCACGAACGGAACTCCCCATGTCCACCTCCACCCTCCCGATCTCCCTCTCCGCCGCGCAGGTCGAGCACTACCGCCGCGAGGGGTACGTCGTCGTCCCGCGGATCTTCGACGCCGGCGACATCGCCCGCGCCGACGCCGCGATCGCCGAGCTCACCGACCGCGCCGCCCGTGAGGGCAAGACCGAGCAGATCCTCGAGCTCGAGCCCGCGCCGCTCGACGGCAAGCCCGTCGCCCGGCGGATCTACAACCCCTTCCACGCCCACGAGACCTTCCGCGGCATCGCGACCGACTCGCGCCTGCTCGACCGCGTCGAGTCGCTCATCGGCCCCGACATCGCCGTCCAGCACAGCAAGCTCAACATGAAGCCCGCGAAGGTCGGCTCCGTCGTCGAGTGGCACCAGGACATGACCTATTTCCCGCACACCAACGACAGCCTCTGCACGCTGCTGATCTACCTCGACGACGCCGACGAATCCAACGGCTGCCTGCAGGTCCTCCCGCGCAGCCACGACCGCTACTTCAACCACACGCTCCCCGACGGCTCCTTCGCGGGCATGATCATGGACCCCATCTCCAGCGGCAGATACGGCACCCCCGTCCCGCTCGCCGCCCCCGCGGGCAGCGTGATCTTCATGCACGTGCTCACGCCGCACTCCTCGCTCCCGAACGTATCGACGCGCGGAAGGCGGACGATGATCTTCGAATACCGCGCCGCCGACGCCTACCCGATCTACTGGGGCGAGGCCTCGCTCGCCGCGGAGCGGCTGGTCGTCCACGTCCGTGGGAACATCTCGCGCACCGCGCGACTGGCCGGGCCCAACCCGCCCATCCCGCTCCTCAACGTCGACGCCAGCAAGCGCTCGCTCTACGAATGGCAGAAGGCGGCGAAGGCGGCGCTCGCGGCGGCGAAGTGAATTGTTAGCCGGACGCGCAAGCGACGGATGTTTGACTTGGTTTTCGGCGAGGTTTGAGCGGAATTGCGCAGACCAACATCCGTCGCTTGCGCGTCCGGCTAACAAGACGAGCCGGGTGCCCGGAAAACCAACGACCATGCCCACTCCCCTCGGCAACACCCACCTCCGCGTCGCCCGGCCGACCGACAACCTCGACGCCGTCGTCGCCTTCTACCGCGACGCCCTGGGCCTCCAGGTCGTCGGCGGGTTCAAGGGCCACCACGGCATCGACGGCGCGATGCTCGGCCAAAAGGGCGGGCCCTATCACCTCGAGTTCACCCACAACGCTCACCACAAGGTCGGCCGGGCCCCGACGCAGGACAACCTCCTGGTCTTCTACCTCCCCGACGACGCCACCTGGCAGGCGACCCTCGCCCGCCTTGCTGCCGCGGGGCACAAGCCGGTGAAATCCTTCAACCCCTTCTGGGACGGCTGCGGGCAGACGTATGAAGACCCCGACGGCTACCGCGTCGTCCTCGTCAATGGGCCGTATGTGCAGTGGTGATGAGGCGCGAGGCGAGCCCGTCTTGTTAGCCGGAAGCGCAAGCGACGGGACGGGGGTCGATCAGACAACAGCCAGGACGAGGTATGCGGTGGATGTGCAATCCGACATCGAATCGGCGGGGCCGCGGGCATCCGCGGGGGCACCGCGAGTTCCAGCGCTGCGGTGATCTGGCAGACCCCCGTCCCGTCGCTTGCGCGTCCGGCCAACAAGAAAAACGCAGACACATGTCACGAGTACGATGACATGTGGCACCAGGCCTCCGCGCCCCCAAACCCTCCACCCACCCCGACCCCGCCGAGACTCTCCCCCCATGTTCATCGACCTCAACACCCAATACGTCGAGACCGGCCAGATCCACGTCCCGCGCATCATCGACGCCGACCGCGTCGTCAACCTCCGCTGCATCAGCGAGCATTGCCTCAGCCAGTGGCGCTGCAAGCCCAACGCCAAGGGCGAGATCCCGTCGCCCGGCTCCACCGTCATGCGCCACCTCAACCACCCCGGCTACTTCCCCAACAACCGCCAATGGCTCGTCGACATCCTCGACTTCATCGCCGACCCGAAGATCATCGCCGTCGTGCAGGAGGTCCTGGGCGACGAGGTCCTCTTCCGCACCATCAGCCTCTTCATGAACCCGCTGACGCCCGGGAGCGACGGCAACTGGCACCGCGACTGCCAGTTCTTCTTCGACGACTTCGACAAGGAGAAGGCCGCGATCCTCAAGGAGGGCGACAACCTCGCCGCCACGCGCAAAAGCTCGGGCATCCAGCTCCAGGTCGCGCTGATCCCCTCGAACCACAGCCAGTTCGTCCCCGGCTCGCACCGCCGATGGGACACCGAGGACGAGCTCTACATCCGCCGGTCGAACGGGCTGAAGTACGCCACGTCGAACTTGATGCCGGGCAAGACCGTGACGCACCAAGAGCCCGGCGACGCCGCCGCCTTCCACCACAACGGCATCCACCGCGGCAACTACCGCCCCGAGCTCTACCGCAGGACGCTCATGCTGACCTATACCGGCATGGCGGCCGAGCGCCCCAAGGACGAATTCTCCGACCAGCCCTGGTGCGCCGAGCCCGGCTACCTCGACGGCGTGAAGCCCGAGACGAAAGCCTTCTTCGAGCGGTTCATCGGCGAGTACAGGGGGTTCTGGGAGAAGCGGAAGGGCGAGCCGAAGGGGTTGGTGCCGGTGTTTTAGGAAGGGTCTGTATTCCGGGTGCCACACGTTGCCTCATTCGCAACGTGTGTTTTCGCAATTACTGCCGTGCCGCACTCTGGGCAGCGTTCCGGCGAGGCGCGGAGGTCGTAGCCACAGGATGAGCAAAGGCCCGTGCTGATTACCCGACGCCACCTCCACCGAATCAGCAGCCAGATCAGCGGAAGAACTGCCGCGAGGAAGACGTTGGGAAGAAGGGGGATGCGAACGGCCCAGTCAAAGTCGGGTGGGTAGTCGTATGAGCGATAGGGAGTCCTGAATAACGCCTTCGTTTTCTTTTTCCCTTGAAACCAGTCGACCGCCGGGCCGGGCGGTCGGCCTGCGCAGCGTTCCCCGCTGTTTTTCCGCGGCGGGATTCGGTTTC
>JAPLMQ010000211.1 GCA_026386955.1 Planctomycetota bacterium | reverse complement strand
TATTCGCTTGACGAGATCAAGGGCAAGCACCACCACATGTTCGTCGAGCCCAGCTACGGCGCCAGCGCGGAATACCGCCAATTCTGGGCCGACCTGGGCGCCGGGAAGTACCAGTCCGGGGAATACAAGCGCCTGGGCAAGGGCGGCAAGGAGATCTGGATCCAGGCCTCCTACAACCCGATCATCGACCTCAACGGCCGGGCGTTCAAGGTGGTCAAGTACGCCACCGACGTCACCCGGCAGGTCAAGCAGCGCGAGGAGCTGCAGATCCTCCTCCAGAAGGTGGCCGCCAACTCGACCTCGATGTCGGCGGCGGCGGAGGAGCTGACGGCGGTGAGCACGCAGATGAGCGCCAACGCCGAGGAGACCAGCGCCCAGGCGAACGTGGTCTCGTCGGCCTCGACCGAGGTCAGCAAGAACGTCCAGACCGTCGCCACCGCGGCGGAGGAGATGACCGCGAGCATCAAGGAGATTGCCAAGAACGCAGCCGAGGCCGCCAAGGTCGCGACGGGCGCGGTGAAGATCGCCGAGAAGACCAACCTCACGGTGAGCAAGCTCGGCGAGAGCTCCGAGGACATCAGCAAGGTGATCAAGGTCATCACCGGCATCGCCCAGCAGACCAACCTGCTGGCCCTCAACGCCACGATCGAGGCCGCCCGCGCCGGTGAGGCCGGCAAGGGCTTCGCCGTCGTCGCCAACGAGGTCAAGGAGCTCGCCAAGGAGACCGCCAAGGCGACCGAGGACATCCGCCAGAAGATCGAGGCGATCCGCAACGACACCAAGGAGTCGGTCGAGGCGATCGGGCAGATCGGCAAGACGATCCACCAGATCAACGACATCTCCAACACCATCGCCAGCGCCGTCGAGGAGCAGACTGCCACGACCAACGAGATGACCCGCAACATCACCGAGGCCGCCAAGGGCAGCTCGGAGATCGCGCAGAACATCACCGGCGTCGCGACGGCCGCCAAGAGCACCACCGAGGGCGCGACCAACACGTCCAAGGCCGCGGGGGAGCTCTCGAAGATGGCGACCGAGCTTCAGGAAGCCGTGAGCGCGTTCAAGATCTGATCCCGTGCATCAATCGGCCCGCGCCGGCCCCGAGCCGGCGCGGGCCTCCCTTTACCGAAGGATCCGCCATGAAAGTGCTGGTCATCGACGACTCCCGCGCCATGCGGATGATCCTCAAGACCACCCTGCGCGAGCTCGGCCACGAAGTGTCCGAGGCGAGCAACGGCCAGGAGGGGCTCGACGTCCTCAAGAGCTCCGGCCCGTTCGCGTTGGCTCTGGTCGACTGGAACATTCCGCTGGTCAACGGCTACGAGTTCGTCTGCAAGGTCCGCGCCGACCCGGCCTATGCCGCCATGAAGATGGTCATGGTCACCACCGAGGTGGAGACGTCCCAGGTCGCCAAGGCGCTTGGCGCCGGGGCGAACGAGTACGTCATGAAGCCGTTCACCAAGGACATCCTCCGGGACAAGATCGAGATGCTCGCCGCCGCGTGACCGCTCACGCGGCCACGCGCTCCAAGGAGTCCCCATGGCGAAGATCAAAGTGCTTGTCGTCGACGACGCGGTGGTCGTCAGGCGCATCCTCACCGATGCCCTAGGCGCCGACCCGCAGTTGGAGGTCACCACCGCCGCCAACGGACGCATTGCGCTCAGCAAGCTCGCGCTCTTCAACCCCGACATCGTCACGCTCGACATCGAGATGCCGGAGTTGGACGGCCTGGAGACGCTCCGCGAACTGCGCAAGACCAACAAGAAGCTCCCGGTGATCATGTTCAGCACCCTCACCGAACGCGGCGCCTCCGCCACCCTCGACGCCCTCTCGGCGGGGGCCAACGACTACGTGACCAAGCCGGCGAACATCGGCAGCGTCAGCACCGCCATCGCCCGGATCAAGACCGAATTGATCCCCCGCATCAAGGCCCTGTGCGGGGTGCCCGAGACCAAGTCCGTCCCGGCCCCCGCGCCGCCTTCGCCCGCCCCCGCCGTCGCCTACCCGCCCACCGCCGCCGAGCCCATCGAGGTGGTCGCCATCGGGATCTCCACGGGTGGGCCCAACGCCCTCTCCACCATGCTGCCGCTCCTGCCCGCGTCGCTGCCCGTGCCCGTGGTGATCGTCCAGCACATGCCGCCGATCTTCACCAAGCTCCTCGCCGACCGGCTTGACGCCCAGTGCGAGATCGACGTGAAGGAGGGAGCCGCCGGGATGGAGCTCCGCCCCGGGATGGCGCTGATCGCGGCGGGCGGGACGCACATGGTCGTCCAGCGGCAAGGGCTCCGCGTGGTTGCCCAGACCACGCTCGACGCGCCGGAGAACTCATGCCGCCCGGCGGTCGACGTGCTCTTCCGCTCGGTCGCGGCCGCCTACAAGTCGCGCGTCTTGGCGGTGGTGATGACCGGGATGGGCAACGACGGGCTGGTCGGCTGCCGCTTGATGCGGCAGGCCGGCGCGCAGGTCATCGTCCAGGACGAGAAGTCGTCGGTGGTGTGGGGCATGCCGGGTTTCGTGGCCCGCGAGGGCCTGGCCCACAGGATCCTGCCCTTGGGGGAGATCGCGCAGGAGATCGTCCGGCGGGTCGAGCTCAATCGCGCAAGCAAGCCGCTCGCTGCCGCGGTGTAACAAGTTTCACAGGAACTACCAATGACGATCGCAGCAGACGATTTTGAATATGTCCGCGTCCTGGTGAGGACGAAGGCCGGCATCGTGATCGAGCCGGGCAAGGAGTACATGGTCGACGCCAGGCTCGGCCCGATCGTCCGGCGCGAGAAGCTCGAGTCGATCGCGGCCCTGGTCGCCCGCCTGCGGACCAACATCGCCGACCCGCTGCATCGGCAGGTCGTCGAGGCCATGACCACCAACGAGACCAGCTTCTTCCGCGACCTTCATCCCTTCGAGGCGCTGCGGAAGACGGTCCTGCCCGCGCTCTGCGCCAAGCGGGCCGCGGGCAAGTCGCTCTCGATCTGGTGCGGGGCCAGCTCCACGGGGCAGGAGCCGTACACGATCGCGATGACGCTCCGGGAGTTCCTGCCGGCGATCGACGAGTGGTCGCTGAGCTTCATCGCGACCGACCTCTCCTCGGAGATGGTCGCGCGGTCCAAGGCGGGCGCCTACAACCAGATCGAGGTCAACCGGGGCCTGCCCGCGACGCTCATGGTGAAGTATTTCGAGAAGCAGGGGCTGGGCTGGCAGATCAAGGAGCCGCTGCGAAGGATGATCGACTTCCGCGAGATGAACCTCACCAAGCCTTGGCCGACGTTCCCGAAGTTCGACATCGTCTTCATGCGCAACGTGCTGATCTACTTCGACGTCGACACCAAGAAGGAGATCTTCCGCCGGCTCCGCTCGGTGCTCAAGCCCGACGGCTACCTGTTCCTGGGCGGCGCCGAGACGACCATGGGCCTGGACGACGCGTTCGAGAGGGCCCCGATCGAGAAGAGCGGGTGCTACGTCATGAAGCAAGCGGCCGCGAACGCGGCCTGATCCGCAAAGGAAAGATCGAAATGAAATTCAATCCCGACGACATCATGATGCTGGCCGGCACGATCTGGGAGTCCGTCCTGAGCCTGCCGATCGAGACCGACGAGCCCGGCAGCGTCGGCAACCACCCGCGCTCGATGGCGGCCTGCATCCAGATCAGCGGCGCGTGGAACGGGGCGATCCTCCTGGACTGCCCGGTGGAATTCGCCCGCCTCGCGGCCTCGGTGATGTTCAGCACCGAGCCCGCCAACGCCGCCCTGCCCGACCTGCAGGACGCCATCGCCGAGCTGGTCAACATGATCGGGGGCAACATCAAGGGCCTGCTGCCCGAGACCTGCTTCCTCTCGCTGCCCGCCGTGGTCGAGGGCGGGGACTACTCGGCCCGCGTGCCCGGCAGCACGCCCGTGGGCCGGGTCGCCTTCGTCTGCCAAGGGCACCGGGTGTCGATCGTGATCCTCGAAAAGACCCGTGAAGAGACCGCCGCGGCCTGAGCGCCGACGCCGCATGCGCGTCGAGGAGAGGAACAAATGCCACAAGCCCAGACCATTGAATCCGCGGTCAATCCCAACCTCGTCACGCCCTTCATCAACTCGGTGCGGGACGTGTTCGACAAGATGGCAGGCGTGAAGATCACGGCCCAGGAGCCGCACCTCAAGGCGGGCAAGTCCACCGGGCACGACATCAGCGGGATCATCGGCTTCTCCGGGGCCGTCGCGGGCTCGGTGGTCGTCAGCTTCCCCAAGGCCGTCGCCGAGCGGCTGGTCGAGGCCTTCGTCCGCATGCCGCTCGAATGCGGCACGCCCGACTTCGTCGACGCCGTCGGCGAGTTGGTGAACATGATCGCGGGGAGCGCCAAGCCCTACCTCGGGGGCGTCGCCAGCATCTCGCTTCCCAGCGTCGTCATCGGGCAGGGCTACACCGTCGCGAGCATGAGCTCCACGCCCTGCGTCATCATCCCCTGCAGCAGCCCGCACGGGGATTTCGCCATCGAGCTGTGCATCGCCAGGCAGGCGGGCGCCTGACCTTCACCCGCAACAGGAGACCCGGTTTGGACCATTCCTATATCATGCCGTTCATCAAGTCGGTGCAGAACGTCTTCGCCACGATGCTGCAGATGCAGGTGAAGGTGGGCAAGCCCTTCATCAAGACCGCGGGCAGCCCCGCGTACGACATCTCCGGCATCATCGGGATGGCGGGCGACGTCGAGGGCGCGGTGGTGCTCAACATGCCCACCGCCACCGCCGAGGGCGTCGTCGCCCGGCTCACCGGCGCGCCGATGGCCTGCACACACGCCGACTTCCCCGACGCCGTGGGCGAACTGGTCAACATGGTCTCCGGCGGGGCCAAGGCCCAGTTCCCCGGCAAGACGGTCAACATCAGCTGCCCGTCGGTGGTCATCGGTCACGACCACCACGTCCTTGGCTGCAAGGACGTCTCCAGCCTGATCATCCCCTGCACGACCGACTGCGGCGAGTTTTGCCTGGAGATCTCCATCCGCCAGACCGACGGCGCCGCGGCCCGCAAGCCCGCGGCGCTCGCGACGGCCTGAGCATCCGGCGCCTACGCACGCGCCAAGCGCCCCCGCGCCAATCATTCACAAGATAAAGGAAGCGACCATGAAGATCCTCCTGATCGACGACTCCAAGACCATGCGGAACATCCAGAAGGCGATCCTCACCCAGCTCGGGCACACCGACGTGCTCGAGGCCAGCGACGGGCTCGATGCCCTGAGCAAGGTCGGCGCCTACCAGCCGAACCTCATCCTGGTCGACTGGAACATGCCCAACATGGACGGCATCACCTTCGTCAAGCAGTACCGCGCGAAGGGGCTCAAGACCGCGATCATCATGGTGACGACCGAGGCGGAGAAGGCCCGGATCGTCGAGGCGATCACCGCGGGCGTGAACAACTACGTCGTCAAGCCGTTCACCCCGGACGCGCTTTCCGAGCGCATCAAGGAGACGCTCAGCCGCGTCGCGGCCGCGTGAGGGGCTGAAGGCCGCGAATCCGGAGTGCCTCGTCCATGTCAGCGCCCGAATCCCAAAGCCATGCAGCAGCCCCCAGCCTCCAGGAGGCGCCTCCCGCGGGCGAGGCGGCGGCGCAGGCGCTGGATTTCGCCAGCCTGCCCGCCGGCGACGTGGCCGTGCAGGGCGACCTGAGCGTCGCCGGCTCCATCGGCGCGGAGTTCCGCGTCCACGTGAAGGGCAACATCGAGGTCCAGGGACGGATCGAGGCCGCCTCGGTCGAATGCACCGGCAACCTCGACGCCCACGGCGGGATCGCCGGCCCCACCCGCGTCGCCTTGTCCGTCGACGGCAACCTGAATTCGCGGTTCATCGCCGGCGCCCGGGGCGACGTCCGCGGAAACCTGCGCTTCGACCGCGAGGCGATCAACTGCGAACTGCGCGTCGGGGGCCATTGCCGGTCGCCCGAGGGATCGCTCATCGGCGGCCATTTCATCCCCTCCGGGCCGACCGAGATCGGGACGCTCGGCAGCCCCGCGGGCGTCGCGACGCGGCTTGTCCTGGGCACCACCCCCCTGCTCGACTCCCTCTCCAAGTCGATCGAGCGCGTGATGGACGGACTGAGCGCCAAGCGGGACCTGCTCGTGGAGGAGCATGAAAAGGTCGCCAAGGCGAAGCACCAATCCGCCGTCGCGAAGGAGCGCCGCACCGAGATCATGTTCGAACTTCACGGCTTGAACAGCACCATCGCCCGCGCCATGAGCGGCATTGACACGCTTGGCAAGCAGATCGCCAAACAACGGACGGTGGACTTGAGCGTGGTCCGGCTGATCCACCCGGGCGTCGTGCTCGAGATCCAGGGGCAGGCTTACACGATCACGAAGCCCGCCCCAGGCCCAATGCGGATCTACCTGACTCCCGATGGCGAAGCCGTCTACCATCGTCCGCCCGCGGGACCACGAAAGCTCGCCGAGATCGCCCGGGCGCAGCAGCTCTCGGCGTGAATCGCACCGGGGCGCGAGGTCCAGCGTCACACGCCGCCTCTTTGCATGGGCTGATGGAGCGTTCCGACCGGAGCCCGGCCTGTTATCGCCCCTGCCCCATGATCGCCCCATGTTCGCGCCGCCCATGACGGACCGCCCCTCGATCGCCGATAATTGCTGTAAGAGAGGCCGTCCGCCATGAATCCATACCTTCTGGGCTTCCTCGCGGTCGTCGCCGTCGCCGGCCTCGCGCTGCTGCGGTTTGGGCATCGCTGGGGCGCGCTGCTCACGGCCGCCTGCGCTGTGGCGGCGCTGGCGGTCACCGTCGTCAACATCGACGAACCCGCGCCCGAGCCCCCGTTCGACACCAAGGCCGAGGTCCAGCTCGCCACCGAAATGGGGCGGGTGCTCGCCGGACGCGTGCGCGAAGGCGGCGACGTGGTGGTCCTCACCGGGCCCGACCGGAAGGACTACCGTGTGAGGCCGGCGTGGCAGGCCGGGCTGACCGAAGGCGCGGGCAAGCGGCTCAACGCCTCGGTCGTGCAGATCCAGGACCTGACCGAAGACGAGAAGTTCGGGCGCATCGCCGCGGTGGTGCTCGACGCCGACGCCCTCGTCTGCGATCCCGAGTCCGCCGCCAAGGTCAAGCCGGTCCTCGCGAACTGGCCGGTGCTGGCCTTCTCGCTCACCGACCGGGGCTTGACGCCGGAATCGCTGCCCGAACTTCAGGGTGTCCGCCTCATCACGATCGTCTCGCGGGTCAACGGCCAACTGGTCCAGCGGGCACCGACCGACGACGGAATCACCTCCGATGCCCCCACGACGGCCTCGGCTCCGTCGGCCGAGCCCGACGAGACAATGCAAGCCGCCACCGCCCCCGATGAAAGGTCCGAGGAAGCGGCCGCCATCGCCGCGGCCACCGCACCGGACGAAGGCGAAGCCCAAAGCCCCCTATCGCCCCAAGTCCACATCGTCAGAGGCCGCCAGGCCCTCGACAAGGCCGAGCCCATCAACGCCCGATTCGACGCCACTCATGGGCTCATGGCCCGCTTCGCGTGCGACGACCGCAATCTCTACGTCTCGGTCGAAGTCGAGTCCCCCTCGCCGATGGTCAACGCCGGCGCGACCGACAAGGCACGCCTGATCCAGGGAGGCAACCTCATCGATCTGCAATTGGGCACCGACCCGAAGGCAAACCCGCAGCGCATCGCGCCCGAGCCGGGCGACCTTCGGCTGCTGATCACGCGCCGCGACGAAAAGCCCGTGGCGATGCTCTACAGGCCGCGGGACAAGTCGCACGCGGGCGACCCCGAAGTGGTCGCCATGTCCCACGGCAAATGCGTGCCGTTCGACACGGTGAAGGCGCTCGACGCGTTCGCACTCGACTACCAGCCGACCGCCACCGGCTTCACCGCGGTGGCGACCATCCGCCTGGCGGACTTGAAATGGAAGCCCGTCGCCGGACAGGCCATCAAGCTGGACATCGGCTACGTCTTCGGCGATGCCACGGGCAACAAGGTCACGGCCCGCCGGTACTGGCGCAACGACAGCTACAGCGCGTGGGTCACGAAGGACTTGGCGGACATGTCGCGCCTCGAGCCCGCCGAGTGGGGCGAGGCTTTGGTCGATTGAAGTCGGCCCGCAGCGAGGCGACGCCTGGCCCGGACACCATCGAAAAAAGAACGCCGGCGGGCCATGCCCGCCGGCGTCGATGTTCCAAGGTCCGGACCCGGTTGATCGCCGGACTCGAAAGAGAGCGGAAACTCAGTACGGCAGGGCTCTGCGATAGACCACCATGTCCGTGGTGATGTCGGGCTTCTGGGCGGCGTGTCCGTCGAGGAAGACCACCGTGCCGGTGTACTGGCTGCCGACGTGCCGCGTGACGAAGTCGCGGTAGACCGCGTTGTAGGGGCTGTAGACGGCCATGGTCGTCCAGTCGCCCACGAGGTCGCCGTGGGCGAGGTGGGCCGCCAGCGCCGAGATCCCGATGGTGATCACCTGCGTGTTGGCGGGGTTGCCCCGAGGCTGGTGGGTGATGGTGACCTGGTTGCCGTTGTACCAGACCGAACTGCCCAGGCTGGTGGTGTAGTCGTAGGCGCCGTTGGTGCCGGCGGTGGAGTCGGCGAAGCCCTCGTAGGCGAAGAGCTTGCCCGAAGGATTGCTGACCTTGTCATAGGTCAGCCCGGCAAGCGTGTACTCGGGGTCGATCACGTAGCTGCTGACGATCGCGCCGCCGAGGTTGGCAGGCACGGTCACAGGCCCGCCCGCGCTGTTGCGAGAGTGAATGCTGCCGTTCCCGTTGCCATTCCCGTTCGCGTTCCCGTTGCTGCTGCTCGACGAACTGCTGCTGGAACTGCTCGAGCTGCTGCTGGAACTCGAACTGGAGCTTGAACTGCTCCCGTTGCCATTGCCGTTGCCGTTCCCGTTGGCGTTGCTCGCCAGGAAGATCGAGAAACCAAACGGGTTGGTGTTGCCGGCGTCGGCGCCCGGGGCGAGCGTGATCGAATCGGGAACCACCGGCGGGCTCATGTCGCTGGGGCAAACCAGGGCCTTGGCCAAGGCCGCCTGGTAGCAGGAGAGCACCGACGGAAACGTCCCGCCCTTCTGCACCTCGGCAAGGGTGTACATCGCCGTCTGACGGGCGTTGTTCATGCAGACCACCGCCCGCGCCGGCTGCCTCGCCGCCGACAGGGCCGGGAGCAGGAACGTCATCAGCAGCGCGATGATCGCGATGACCACCAGAAGCTCGACCATGGTGAACCCGGATTGCCTGGCGGTCGCTCTGAATCGTTTCACGAGTCAATCTCCCCTCAAAAGGACTGAGGCCAGCGGAATCGGCCCGCGGCCAAACCAACAATCGATCCCGATGCACGAAGCGATTGCGCAGGGCGATACCGCCTGGCGATTGCCTCGGATCGTGGCTGCGGCGGCCTCTACGCCGGCCTCACTCGCAGCGCTTCAAGATCGGGACGATATTCAGGGCTCTCTCTGCCACTGGTCCCGGGAACTTCCTCAACCCCCCAAGCCTTGAGGGCTCGGGTTCCTTCCATGCTCAGAGGGACGGTTGGAAATCCGCCACTCGCTCCTCCCCTTGTGACATGCTATCGGCACATCAATGACTGATATGTATATCACATTTCAAGCATCGGGCGAGCATTTTTTTTGAAGGCGATGCCTCATTTGTGGGCTC
>JAPLMQ010000210.1 GCA_026386955.1 Planctomycetota bacterium | reverse complement strand
GGAGTCGATCCGCAGGTCGGTGGAGACGATCCGCACGAACTGGGGGGAGGCCCTGGTCGGCAGCTTCTCGTTCGGGCTGCTGGGCTATTTGATCATGGCGCCGGTGCTGATGTCGGTGGTGGGCGTGGGGTTCCTGGCGGTCTACGTCGGGGCGTGGGTGATGGCGATCTTGGCGGCGGTGGCGGCGCTGCTGGTGGTGGTGATCGTGACGACGCTGAACACGGCGGTGGACACGGTCTTCAAGGCCTTGCTGTTCGCCTTCGCGCAGGGGCGGGACATGCCGCGGGGGTTCAACACGGCGGCGCTCGAGGGGGCGTTCGTGACGCGGACGGGGTCCTGACGCCGGGGCGTGTCGCGTGAAGTGCGGCTTCAAGTCGCCCACGGGCCGGCGTCGTGCCGCCCGGTTCCACCCGATTCCATCGCAATTCCAACGCTTGCCGAAAGATGCCGCTTGACCGTTGCGTCGGCGCGGTCGATACTTGTCGCGCCGTCGCGATGGGTGCAGATGATGCGCGCCGGCCAACTCAGCCCACGGGAGTCCCCTTCATGAGACGTTGGACCGGCGCATGTCTTCTCCTGCTCTGCGTGTTGCTGTCCACCGGCTGCAAGTCCGAGGCTCCCTTCACCGACGCTGCCCGCGTCGCCCAGATCGGCAACATGCATCGCCTGGGCTACGGCACTCTCCGCTGGAGCATCGACCTGGACGTCACCGGGGGCGAGGAACTCAAGTTCGTCGAGGTCCTGGGCGACCTGATCGTCACCCTCGAGACGCCGTCGAACATGCTCACGGCGGTGTCGACCGTCGACGGGCGCCTGGTCTGGCGCAAGGTCGTCGACAAGAGCGCGATCAAGCTCTTCGCCCCCTTCCGCACCGCGAGCAGGACGCTGATCTACGACGGCAGCCGGCAGGTCACGCTCAACAGCGTGGTCTGCATCAACTCCGAGAACACGGTCTATCTGCTCTCGGCGGTCGATGGGCACCAGATCGGCACGAGGCCCCTGCCCATCGCCGCGTCGAACGCGCCCGCGGTGGCGGAGGAATACCTGATCTTCGGCGGGGCGAACGGGACGGTCTTCGCGATCGACCTGGTCACCGGCTTCAAGAAGTGGGCCTACAAGATGCCGGCCGCGGTGGTCGCGAGGCCGGTGCTGATCAAGCCCTCGGTCTTCGTGGGTGACGCGCTGGGCGTCTACGCGCTGATCACCGCCTTCGCCTACAGCGGCGAGGACAAGCCCGGGGAACTGCGGTGGAAGGGCAAGACCTTCGCGCCGATCCGCGGGGCGGCTGCGTACAACAACCAGGGCATCTTCGTCGCCAGCGAGGACCAGTCGCTCTACTCGTTCAACCGGGCGACGGGGCGTGACCGCGACGGCTGGCCGTTCCGCACCAGCGAGCCGCTGCGCATGTCGCCGATCGCGCTGGGCAACTCGCTCTATTTGCCCCTCGCCAGCGGATCGCTGGTGAGCGTCGACCCCGCGACGGCCCGCAAGCTCTGGTCCTTCCCCAGCCTCGCCAAGCCGGTGCTGCTTCAGGACCAGCGCCTGCTCCTCTCGGGAGGGAACGCCCTGTGGATGGTCGACAACGCCACGGGGAAGGCGACCGTCGAGGTGCAGGTCGATCCGCTCCGTGCGGTGCTCCGGCTGGACAAGAACAGCCTGCTGCTGGTCTCCCCGAACGGGCGGATGCAGCGGTACGATCCCGAGACCTGATCGCGAAAGTTCCTTCGCGGCTTTGAGCAAGCGGGCATGCCCGTTGGCGATCGCGTTTCATGCCCTGACGCAAGGTCGTGATACCCGATGTCAAAGCACCCGCTGCATTGCTTCGCGCCCGCTTCCCACGCCGGCATGAACACGGATCAACACGCCTTGATCCGTGGCTCCCGAAAGTTTCCCCATCTTCACAAACCGAGTCTTCAAAGCCGTTTAATTCATGTGAATCTGTCCAGATTGTGCTGTTTTTGCGGTTTATGCCGATTGCACGATCCAACCAAAGCTTTATGATTTAATCGATTCATGGCCACGTGGGCCGAGCGGGGTGGGTGTTCCCCTGAACATTTTCTGCGTTGCGTTTCCGGCATTTCAAAAGGAGCGGGTGTGATGAACAAGCGTTTGAAATCGTTGCGTTTTGCCGTTGCGGCATTGACGCTGGGGCTCTCGACCGTGAGCGCCTCGGCGGCGATCTTCAATCCTGGTGACGGGGGGTCCTTCGTAGGCACCGACACCATTACCCGCCCTGAACTGGGCGGATTGGTCCTCGCCGATGTCCTCCGCCCCTTCACCATCACGACCCCCGGGGGTGGCTCCATCAGTGGCACCCTGCAGGACCGCGTGCTTCAGGGGAATGACGGAGCCCTGCTCTTCGAAACTCGAATTCGCGACACCAGAACGGTAAATGAAGTGACCGGTGCGCCCGGCCCTTCGATTAGTGTCGTCCTCCACGGCAGTTTCAATAGTGGCATCACCCCCACCATCGAAGCCGAGTTCCGCACCGATAGCCTTGGCACCGTTGGCCCCGACGACGGTGGCCGAACGTCCGGCACCGGTGACCTTGTCGGCTTCCGCTTCCTCACAGGTCTCAACGGTGGCACTGATACGCACTTCTTCTTCGTCCGCACCGGTGCCTCGTCCTTCAATGACCAAGGCGCGTACAAGATCGAAGACTTCAACAGCAACTCCACCATCATCCCTGGCTTCCAGCCCACCGTCCCCGAGCCCGCCAGCATCGCCCTCCTGGGCCTGCCCGCGCTGGCTCTCCTCCGCCGCCGCCGCTGAGACGCGGCCACGTCTGACTTGATCCCACCCATCGCCGGGTCTCGGGATCGGCTGCTCAACCCAGCCGATCTCCGCGACCCGGCGATGTCATTTTGGATCGCCCGTATCTGCGGAGAGGACCGCGGGGACGGATTCACTGTTGACTTCAGGTTTGAATGGGCAACCCTTGCTGTCTGGGGTACTTGCGTAAGCTGGGGCGAGAATTACAATCCCGTTATGTTCCGTCCACGTCGGCCGGACACGGGTCAATCCTGTCAGCCCTTTTGTCGTTGCGGCACAGGCTTTCAAAAGGAGCGGTGAGATGCGGAAAAGCCTTTTGACCTCGAAATGGACCTCAAGATCGATTCTGGGAGTTCTGGCGTTTGCGATGGCTCTCGCCGGCGCTGCGCAAAGCGCGTCTGCGACCATTGTGACGCCCGGCAACGCGATCCCGCTCTCGGGCACCTCCGTCGCCGCCCGACCCGAACTCGCGGGCGGTGTGCTCGCCGACGTTTTGCGGCCGTTCACCATCACCGCGGCGGACGGCGGCACGATCTCCGGCACGCTGCAGGATCGCGTCTCCATCGGCATCGACGGAGCCCTGCTCTTTGAAACCCGCATCCGCGACACCCGGTCGGTCCCGGCCGTCACCGGCGCTCCCGCGCCCGTCCTCCTCACCGTGGTCCACACCAGCTTCAGCCCGTCGCTGGTCAGCTTCACCGACGTCGACTTCGCCACCGACAGCCTCGGCACGCTCGGGCCCGATGTCGCCGCCCGCGGTCCGGGCATTCTTTCGTTCCAGATCGGCTTCCAGTTCAGCAACGGCCTTGCGGGCGGGACTGATTCGCACTTCTTCTTCGCCCGCACCGATTCCCCGTGGTTCGAGGCCGAGGGCGAGTACACGCTCTCCGACGCCAACGGGAATTCCACGACCGTCGTCGGCTTCCAGCCTGCGATCCCCGAGCCGGCGAGCATTGCCCTGCTCGGCCTGCCCGGGCTGGCGCTGCTGCGTCGCCGCCGCCGCTGAGACACCGCCGAACCTGACTTGATCCCACCCCTCGCCGGACCTCGGGATCGGCTGCTCGACCCAGCCGATCACCGCGGCCCGGCGATGTTGTTTTCCGGGCGAAGCGGCGGACCGCGTTTCCTCGACGATCGCCTCCTGCGAGGCCCGCCCCGGCGATATCATGCCTCTCCCGACGCCGGGCCCGTCACCGCCCATGCCGCGTCGGCTCAGCGACAGGAACAACCTCCATGAGCGACCTCGTCCCCGTCCGCCGCGCCCTGATATCCGTCTCCGACAAGACCGACCTGGTCGCCTTCGCCAAGGCGTTGGTCGAGCGCGGCGTGCAGATCATCTCCACCGGCGGCACCGCCCGCGCCCTCGAGAAGGCGGGGCTGGCCGTCACCCCCATCGACCAGGTCACCGGCTTCCCCGAGATGATGGATGGGCGCGTCAAGACGCTCCACCCCAACGTCCACGGCGGGCTGCTCGCGCTCCGCGACCATCCCGAGCACATCAAGTCGATGCGCGAGCACCGCATCGAGCCCATCGACCTGGTCTGCGTCAACCTCTACCCCTTCGAGCAGACCGTCGCCAAGGGCGATGTGAAGGACGAGGAGGCGATCGAGCAGATCGACATCGGCGGGCCGAGCATGATCCGCTCGGCGTCGAAGAACCACCGGTTCGTGACGGTCGTGACCGACCCGCGTCAGTACGACAAGGTCGTCGCGGAGCTCAACGGGCATGAGGGCGCGACGACGTTCAGCCTCCGGCGCGAGCTCGCCGCCGCCGCCTTCGCCCGCACCGCCGCGTACGACACCGCCATCGCCGAGTGGATGACGCGGCGCGGACCGGCGGAGTTCCCCGAGTCGCTGCTGCTCCGGCTCAACCGCGACCAGTTGGAGCTGCGGCACGGCGAGAACCCGCACCAGTTGGGGGCCCTCTACGTCGACTCCCGCACCAGCGAGCCCTCCGTCACCCGCGCCAAGCAGCTTCACGGCAAGGCGCTTTCCTTCAACAACCTCTACGACGCCAACGGGGCGCTCGAGTTGGTCAAGGAGATCGACCCCGCGCGGCAAGCCGCGGCGGCGGTCATCAAGCACGCCAACCCCTGCGGCTTCGCCGTCGCCCCCGACTTGTCGACCGCCTTCAACAAGGCCTACGCCGGGGACCCCGTGGCGGCCTTCGGCGGGATCATCGCCTGCAACCGCCCGCTCGACCTGGAGACCGCGAAACAGATCGTGCAGGTCAAGAGCTTCCTCGAGGTGATCCTCGCACCGGGATACGAGGAGGGCGCGCTGGCGGTCCTGCAGGAGCGCTGGAAGAACACCCGGCTCCTTGAGGTCGGCCCACTGGGCGGGCCCGGCTCGCGCGACCCACGCGAACTCGACATGAAGCGAGTCGTCGGCGGGCTGCTCGTGCAGCACCGCGACCTCGCGGCCGTCGATCCCTCGCGCTGGCAGCACGCCGCCGGCCCGGCCCCCTCGGCCGACGACCTCGCGCAGATGCGCATCGCGACGATCGCCGTGAAGCACCTGAAGTCCAACGCGGTCTGCCTCGCCCGCGACTTCATGCTCGTCGGAGCCGGCGCGGGGCAGATGGACCGCGTCACAAGTTGCAGGTTGGCGGTGGAGAAGGCGGGCGAGCGGGCCAAGGGGGCGTTCGTCGGCAGCGACGCCTTCTTCCCCTTCCGCGACGGGCCGGACATCCTGATCAAGGCGGGCGTGAAGGGCATCGCCCAGACGGGCGGCTCGATGCGCGACGCCGAGACGATCACGGCCTGCAATGAGGCGAACGTGACGCTGATGCTCACGGGGGTGAGGTTGTTCAAGCACTGAGGCGCGGGAAGACCGATTCGACGTCTCGATACTGTGTCCGCAATTCAAAGCCCAGGCATTGCATGCCTGGGTTTTTGTTTTTCGATGCTCAAGTCCAAGAGCCGCCGTCGTGCGCGAAGGAAACCCAGGCACGAAGTGTCTGGGCTTTGTGAAATCATGCGGGTTCCACTTGATTCCCGCGCCAACGCCATAAGGTGGAGCGTGCGGGCCGCCTCCCATCAGGCGCAGCCTGATCCGAGACGGACACTGTGTGTCCGAAGGCCGGGCGCAGGCGGGATTCCGCCCGCGCGGCTCGTCGGCCGCCATGAATGGCTTGGTCTCGCGCAGGGCCTGCGCTCCCACCATCTTTGCCGAGCGCCTCATCTGCTCATGAAGACGTCAACGACGCCCGCACGTCGCGCGGCGGAGTACCGCTTCGCTCCGTTTTCGGGGACACAGTCCCCGTCTCTGATCAGGTTGCGCCTGATGGGTCAAAGCCCTCGCTCCACCATGGCCTTGGCGCGGGAATCAAGTGGAACCTGCATCATCCTGATCGAATGGATGACGTTCCGCGCGAATCCGACCTTCAATATTCAAACACCACCATCTCATGGCACTTCACGCGCGGGACCGTGACCCGCACCGCGCCGCCCGAGGTCTTCGTCGCGAGCTTCTTCTTGCTCAGCGGCAGCGACGCCTTGCGCACCTTCTCGGGCAGCCGGACCGCGACCGGCACGTCGAACAGCTCGGGCAAGTCCTCGATCACCTCGCAGCGCCCGCGCTTGATCGGGGCGCCGTAGAGCAGGTGGGCGACATAGCGCCGGTACTGCGGCTGGTGGACCAGTGTCGCCCGCCCGGCCGAGAGCAGGCTCGTCTCCAGCGCCGGCTTGCGGTGGAGCTTGCGGAGCATGGCGATGAAGAGGTCGCGGTGCAGCCGGGCCCCGTTGTGGAAGTACATGTGTCCGATGGGGTGGGCGAGGTAGATCACCCGCCCCGCCTGCACGGCCGCGGGGTGGTCGGCGGGCTCGATCTGGTTGGGCGTGTTCTGGTGCGAGCAATATTTCCCGTAGGTGCGGGAGAAATAAGGCTCGTGGATCTTCGCCAAGACCTTCGCCCCCTTCGCGGGCTTCACGCGCAGGGCGGGCGCGTAGTTCAGGAAGGGCGAGGCGACCAGCTCCTTGCCCAGCGCGCCGGGCAGGAGGGTGTAGTCGATGTCGAAGCGCGCGGGGCCGACATATTGCACGGGCAGGTCGAGCAGGAACCGCCCGGCCGCGGCGTCGAGCGTCGCGGCGTTCTGGACCAGCAGCGAGCCGCCCTTCTTCACGTAGGCCTGCAACTTCTGCAGCGTCGCCGCGCCCAAGGCTCCCCCGCCTCCGGGCAGGAGGATCGTCTCGAAGCGCGACCAGTCGCTGCTCTCGGGATCGACGACCTCGAAGTCGATCTGGCTCTCGAGGAGCATGTTCGCCGCGCCTTGGTCGTGCGGGTGGTCCTTGCAGAGCAGTAGGCCGAGCGTGGCGTACGGCTGGGCGTCGAGCCCATAGTCCTCGATCTTCTCGACGTAGCGGTAGGCCTCGCCGATGTTCTTGTAGGTCGCGAGGTCCATCTCGCCGCCGGGGTGCATCTGGTCGCCGAAGCTGCAGGCGGCCCCGTAGGCGATCATGGCGGCGGCCTCGAAGCGGATGGCGTCGGGGTGCTTGAACCCGCCGAACTCGCCCCAGGCGGTGTGGAACTTCCCGCTCATCGCGAGGATCGGCTTGCCGCTGGAGACGAAGGCGCGGGCGCGGAGCGGGAACTTGTCGTATCCGCCCCAGGTCGTGGGCAGGTCCTCCAGTTCGTAGTGCGTCTGCATTTCCAGCAGTTCGGGCGGGGTGTTGGCCTCGGCCCGGCCGTTGAAGAAGACCGACGCCTCGGGATGCGACGCGAAGATGATCCGCCGGCAATCCTCCATCAGGACCCGCCAGCGGCCGGTGTACCAGAGCCCCGCGGCGGCCTCGTCGTCGGCGTCGACGCCGGCGGTCTTCATGTCGGCCTTGCAGACGGAGCACCAGCAGGCGTTGAGGATGCAGATGTCGTAGAAGAACCCGTCGACGCGGTAGCCGGCGCAGATCTCCTGCGTCTGGGCGAGAATCAGGTCGCGGTATGGGCCGTTGATGCAGAGGAACTCCCAGGAGAAGCCGGGGCGCTTGTCCTCGGGCTTGGCCTTGGGGTCGACGCTGAAGTTGGCGACCGAGCCGTCCTTGCGGAGGGCCTTCCACTGGGGGTTGCGGGCGGCGTCGGTGGCGGACCAGCCGATCGTGTAGTAGATCGGGGCGCGGACGCCCATGGAGTGGCAGGCGTCGAGCTGCTGGCCCAGGAGGTCGATCTTGAGCGTCGGATGGACCATCCCCGCCTTGGTGGGATAGTAGGACCAACTATGATGGCATTTGGCGAAGAGGGTGATGTGGTTCACGCCGCCGAGCTTGAGCGCCTTCTTGAACTGCGCCGGGCTGAAGTGCTTGCCGACGCCCGGGACGTGCTCGGAGGTGTGGAAGTCGAGGTGGACGTGGCGGGCCGGAAGGCGGCTGATCATGATGGTTGACTCCTGGCCCGGCCCCATCACCGGGCGAAGATGAGATGATGAGCCCGCCCGGACGGCGGGTCAACCGCGGGCGAGAGGTGTGGGCCTAAGATCGAAGGCGTTCGAGTGTCCGTTTGAGGCAAAGGCGAGACAACGTTCGTGGGACCGAGCAACATGCGCATGAATCGTCGTCCAACCCGTCCCGGCATGCCGCGGGCCTTCACGCTGATCGAGCTGTTGGTCGTCATCGGGATCATCGCGCTGCTGGTGGGCATCCTCCTGCCCGCGCTGAACAAAGCGCGCACGACGGCCCAGATCACGCTCTGCTCGGCCCGGCTGCGGATGATGGGCATCGCCATCGCCGCCTACGCCGCCGACCACCAAGAGCAGATCCCCCGCGGCCCCGACACCAACTCCACGCTTCCCGCCATGTTCGGGAGCCCCGCGATCGTCAAGGAATGGG
The DNA here is from genome assembly GCA_026386955.1 of Planctomycetota bacterium. Lineage (GTDB taxonomy): Bacteria > Planctomycetota > Phycisphaerae > Phycisphaerales > Phycisphaeraceae > JAPLMQ01. The sequence goes on along the minus strand of JAPLMQ010000210.1, from coordinate 6,884 downwards.
AAGTGGCCAGCAGCATCGTCTGGCTGGGGACCACGGGCGGGTACAACGCCCACGGCGTGCTGCTCGACGAATACCTCAAGGACAACCGCGCCATGTTCTGCCCCGGCGACGACACCGTCGACCCCGTGCAGGAGCTTGCGAACATCGGCGTCAGCTCCGGGCCCGCCTACTCGTCATATCTCTACCGGCAGCTCGACCAGGCGCCGCGAGGCCGGATCAGCGACATGGGCCTCAACAGCACCGGGGCCGAGGCCCGTGCCCTGGCCTTCGACTCCAACAGCGTGGCCGACCCCGCGATGCTCGGCGGGGCGGACGTCCGGCGGACCAACCACGGCGCCCGCCCGTCGAACGTCCTCTATGTCGACGGGCACGTCCACTCCCTGGGCAACACCGCCGACGAACTCTCGCTGCGCACCGTCGATTTCTTCGGCAGCTGGGCGGGCATCGAGTCGCGGTACAACCAGATGCTGATCACCGCCGACCTTGAGAAGCCCTGACTCCGTCAAGCCACCGACGTGGGTCCGACGTCGGCGGGGTCCGTGTCATTGGCGCCGGTGTCGTTGGGGCCGGCGCCGCCCCCCTCCGGGTCGCCGGCCTCCTCCACCGCAACCTCACGAGCCCGCGCGACTGCCGCGACCAATTCGGCGGCGCTGAACGGCTTCGACAGCACCGCCGACTCCGACAGGTCCGCCACGCCGTGCGGCTCGAGTTGCCGCCCGGGATAGCCGGTGATGAAGAGGACCTTGAGGCCCGGGATCATCCGGGACATCCGCCGGGCCAACTCCGGGCCGCTCAGCCCGGGCATGACCACGTCGGTGACCAGCACGTCGATCGCGAAGCCCGGCTCCGCCGCCAGCTCCAGAGCCTCCGAGGCGCTGCCCGCCTCCATCAGCCGATATCCGGCCTCCCGCAGCACGCGGGCGACGACGTCGCGCACCGACGGCTCGTCCTCGACCAGCAGCAGGCTGCCGTCGCCGCGGGCCGTGGGCATGACGGCCGCCTGCCTCGGCGGCGCCTCCGCCGGCTCGGCGACGGCTGGAAAATAGATCCGGAACGTCGTGCCGCGGCCGGCCTCGCTCTGGACCTCGATCGCGCCGCCGCTTTGCTTGACGAATCCGTACGTGATCGCCAAGCCCAACCCCGTGCCCACGCCGACGCCCTTGGTCGTGAAGAACGGCTCGAAGATGTGGGCGAGGTCCTCCTTCTTGATGCCCGTGCCGGTGTCGGTGACGCTCACCACGGCGTACTCGCCCGGCCGGAGGTCTGGATGGCGGGCGGCGGCGTCGGGGAGGATCTCCAGGACCTGCGTCTCGATGTCCAGTTCGCCCCCGCGCGGCATCGCGTGCCGGGCGTTGACCACCATGTTGATGACCGCCTGCTGGAACTGGATCGGGTCGACGTTGGCGACGCAGCGGCTGTCCCGGTGGATCACCCGCACGTGCACGTCCTCCCCCACCAGCCTCGGGAGCGACTTGGCGAGGTCGCTGAGGGCCTCCATGAGGTTGACGCGCCTGGGCTCGAGCCGCTGCTTGCGCCCCAGGGCCAGCAGGCGGCCGGTCATGTCGGTGGACCGGTGCACGGCCTTGAGGATCTCGGCGACCATGTCGCGCCCGTCGCGAGGGAGCGTCGGGGCCTTCTCGAGCAGTTCGGCGTAGCCCCGGACGACCGTGAGCTGGTTGCGGAAGTCGTGGGCGATGCCACCGGCGAGCTGGCCGATGACCTCCATCTTCTGCGCCTGGCGGAGCTGCTCCTCCAGGCGGTTGGCCTCCGTGTTGTCGCGGAAGATCGCTTGGACGACGCTCCTGCCTTCGAGGGTGATGAGATGCCCCTTCGCCGCCACGTCGCGCAGGCGTCCGTCGCGGGTCAACAGGCGGGCGCTGATGATCTGGCCGGGCTTGCCCCCGAGGTTCTGCTCGAAGATCGCGGAGAAGCCGGCCGCCCCCGTCTCCGCGGGCGGATGCAGGATCGCGTGGCTCTGGCCGATGAGTTCCGCCCTTGTCCGCCCGACCATGTCGGCCATCGCCTGGTTGCAGTCGATCAGCTCGCCCGTCTGGGCGTTGGCCAGCACGATGCCGTCGATCGCCGATTCGAAGAGCGTGCGGTACCGCTCCTCGCTGCGGCGGAGGTCCTCCTGGGTCTTGCGGCGCTCGGTGATGTCCGAGAAGACGCCCAGCACGCCGATCACCCGCCCCGCCTCGTCCTTGACCGGCGTCTTGATCGTGTGGATGGTGCGCTTTTGGCCGGAGTCGATGTAGTCCTCGTCGCACTCCATCGCCAGGCCCGAGTTCATCACGGTCCTGTCGTCGGCCCGGTATTTCTCGGCCAGCGCGCGCGGGTAGAACTCGAAGTCCTCCCGGCCGATGACCTGCTCGGGCGGCCTGCCCAGGTCGCGGGCGTAGCTGGCGTTGACCGAGACGTAGCGCGACTCACGGTCCTTCATGAAGATCCGCTGGGGGATGTTCTCCACCAGGGTCCGGTACCTCGCCTCGCTCGCGCGGAGCTCCTGCTCGGACCGGCGGCGGTCGGCGAGGTTGCGGGTCACGCCCACGACGCCCACCAGCTCGCCCCCGGGGCCGCGGAGCGGGCGGGTCGTCGTCTCCACCCAGGCCGTCGAGCCGTCCTTGCGGCGCCACTCGACCTCGATGCAGTGCGTCATGTTGTCCGGTGTTCCGTCAAGCTCGGCCTTGCGGATCTGGGCGAGGTGCCGCCTCGCCGCGGCCGCCGACGCGGGGGGCATGTAGTCCTCGAGGCGGAACCCGAGCATCTCCTCGGGGGTGTAGCCCATCACGCCGATGACCGACGGGCTGACGTAGGCGAGGCGCTCCAGGTCGGGCCCGCGGGCCCAGATGATGTCGCCGATGTTGTCCGCCAGGAGCCGGTACCGCGACTCGCTCTCGCGCAGGGCCTGCTGCGCCTTGTGGCGGGCGGTGATGTCGCGCAGGAAGGCGCAGGCGTAGGTCTGCCCCTCGAACTCCAGCACGTTGGCGACGATCTCCACCGTGAAGCCCTCGGCCTCGCGCACCCGGTGCGTCGCCTCGAAATGGACCGTGCGCTTCTCCTGGAGTCCGGCCCAGAAACGCGGCCAGCCGTCCCTGTGGACGCCGTCGAGCAAGTCCCAGACGTGCATGGCGACGAGCTCGGCCGACGGATACCCGGTCGCGGCCGCCGCGGCGTCGTTGGCGTAGATGATCCGCCCGTCGGCGGCGATCCAGAACACCTCGTCGTTGGTGCGGTCGACGGCGAACTGCGTGAGCCGCAGTTGCCTCTCGGCCTCGACCATCTCCGTCACGTCGCGGGCGAAGGAGATGCGCTTGCCGTCGTGGAGCAGGCTGGAGCTCATCGTCCACCACCGCCGCGAGCCGTCCTTGCGGCGGAACGACCCGCGGTCGAAGGTCATCGGCAGCGCGGCGCCCCGAGCGGACACGCCGGCGCCCCCGGGGGGGCCGGGGACCGCCATCAGGTCCGTCAGCCGCATGGTCATCAATTCGCTGGGCGTGTACCCGGTGAGGGCGCAGCCCGCGGGGTTCACGTCCACGACGCGCCCGGCGTCGTCGGTGACGAAGATCGCCGAGGGGGCGTAGTTGATGTACGAGCGGTACTTGATCTCCGAGTCGCGCAGCGCGTCCTGCATCTTGAGCCGCAGCGTGACGTCCTGGCTGAACTCGACGACCCCCGTGACGATCCCCGCGGCATCGTGCAGCGGATAGGCCCGGACGTGCCAGGTCCGCCCGTCGCCCCCGCGGATCTGGCTCTCATGGTGGCGGCCGGTGGACCGCACCATCGACAAGGGGCTGTCCGGGGCGCTCTCGCGGGCGTGGTGCCACAGGCCCGCGCACGGGAGCCCCACCAGCGTGCCCGGCTCGACGCCCGCCGCCCGTGCCGCGGCCCGGTTGGCCCAGACGATCCGCGCGTCGGGGTCGTAGTGGACCACCAGCTCCTGCATCGTGTCGAGGATCAGCGCCCGTTCGCTCTGGGCCCGGCGGAGTTCCTCCTGGGCCCGGCGGAGGTCGGTGATGTCGCGCCCCTCGGGCACGATGTAGGTCACCTCGCCCGCCTCGTTGCGGATCGGCGAGAACGACACGTCCAGGTGCCGCAAACCGCCTTTCCCGTCGCCGAACTTGGCCTCGAAGCGGACGAACTCCCCGCGCTGGGCCGCGGGCAGTTGCCGGGCGGTCTGCTCCTGAAAGTCGGGGGAGAGTTTCCACCAAGGCGTCTCGGAGATGTGCTTGCCGACGACTTGGTCCGCGGTCGTCTTGGCGAGGCTCAGGGCCGCGCGGTTGACGACGACGACGCGCCCCTGCGGATCGAGCAGGCCGGTGAGCTGGAAGTGGTGGTCGAGGATCGCCCGCAGCCGCTCCTCGCTCTGCCGCCGGGCCTCCTCGGCCCGCATGCGCAGGCTCACGTCGCGGGCCACGCCCAGCGCCAGCCGCTCGCCGCCGACCATCAACAGGACGATGTGCACCTCCATCGGAAGCGTCGAGCCGTCCTTGCGGAGGGCCAGGTTGGTGCCGATGACGGGTTTGCCGAACTCGATCGAGTTGAGGAATTTCACGAACCCCTCGGCGTCGCCATGGGCGGATACGCTGGCGATGTGCTGCCCCACGAGCTCGCTGCGCTCATACCCGAGCTTCTGGTAGCCCATGTGGTTGATCTCGCGGATGATCCCGCGCATGTCGACCAGGTAGGCCGCGTCGGCGGAGTTCTCGAACATCAGCCACGAGCGCTCCTGGCTCTGGCGGAGCAGCTCGTGGGTGGCGTCGGAATCGAGCCGCTGGCGGTCGAGGTAGGCCAAGAGCAGCCCGGCGCTGGCCATCATGCCCAACAGGGAGGCGCCGACGAACTGGATCACGTCGTTCGCGTTGGTCGGACGGTGCCGCGGGGTCAGGAAGTTGAAGAGGCCCCAGGCGACGAACATCGCGGCGGGCGCGAACTTCCCGACCCCCGAGAGATTCGGGCTGGTGAGCCGCGCGAACCCGGTCCAGAGGAAGACCGAGCCGCTGTAGATCCAGACGGGCAGGTCGAGCCAGTACACGCTCGCCCCCGCGCCGATGTCGAGCGCCGCCGCCAGCGCGCTGGCCGTCATCGCGGCCGCCAGCACCCACGCCTTGGCCCGCGTCGCGCGGCCGAGCCATGTGAGCGTGCCCCACAGGACCGTCGTGCTCCCCGCGAGGAACGCCCACTGCGCGACCTTGAACTCCCACGTGGGCGTGCCCGGGGCGTTCAACAACGGCTCGACCAGGAGCCGGAGCAAATAGAGCGTCCAGCCGATGCACCAGAACGCCACCTCGCGGCGGCGCTCCCGCTGATAGAAGCGGATGCAGGCCGCGATGAGGATGACCGCGGCGCTCGTCGCCGCCAGGGTCGCGATCGATTGTTCTGTCATGCAGCCTCTGAGGAGATGCCCGCCCCGGACGGATCATCGCTCCCCGTTGCCACCCGCGTCAAGACGTGCGCGCGGCCAGGCGGACTGGCGTCACCGGTCCCGGACCGAAATCGACTCGACCCAGACCACCTCGCAGGCCCCCCGCCCCGTGTCGTCGCGGCTGAGCGAACTCGTCCAGCGCCAGCCGTCGTGCGTCGCCTCGATCAGGTAGCCCTCGATCACCGCGACCTGCCCGACGTGCGCCGAGGCGATCTGCCCGGCGACGGCCTTGCTCGCGGGGATCATGTGCATGTTGGAGCTCTGGTGGATGATCGCCGCGTCGTCGATCGGCGGATGCCGGCTCGGCCAAGAGTAGTGGTACCACCGCGTCGATTGGCTGATCGACATCGTGTCGATGATGCTCTGGTCCGACATCTGGCCCCATCCCAGCGCGAGGTCGTAAGGGGAGAGCTCCGACTCCGCGTCGAACCAGTAATGGGCTTTGGAGAGGATGCGGGCCTCGACCTTGAAGCTCGCCAGCGGACGGATGTCGAACAGGCCTCGCTTCCACGGCGGCTTCGCCGGCGCGGGCCCCTGCTCGGGCTCGCGCGGGGCGAGGACGCCCGGCGGGTGGCGGAGCCGCTGCTCGGGCCAGCACGAGTAGAGCAGCGTGAGCGTGACGACGCAGAGGATCGTGGCGCGGACGAACGGCATCGTGCGCCATGATATCGCGGGCATGGCGAACCTCGGTAGAATCCTCTTCCTGATGCCGTTCAGCCGCAGCCCCGCCGCCGTGGGTTTCCCGGAGCGTTCGATGCACATCCCCGACGGGTTCCTCGACATGAAGACCTGCGCCGCCGCGGGCGCGCTGGCGGCGGCCGGCGTGGCCGTCGCGTTGCGGCAGGCGAGGTCGAGGCTGCCGCGCCAAGCGGTGCCGTTGATGGGGGCCGCGGGGGCGTTCGTCTTCGCCGCGCAGATGCTCAACTTCCCCGTCGCGGGAGGCACCTCTGGCCACCTGATGGGCGGGGTGCTCTGCACCGTTCTGCTCGGCCCGGCCGCGGCGGTGCTGGTCGTCGCGTCGGTGTTGATCGTGCAATGCCTGGTCTTCGCGGACGGGGGCGTGCTCGCGCTGGGCGCGAACGTGCTCAACATGGCGGTCGTGCCCGCGGCGGTGGGCGGGCTCCTCCACCGCATGACGACCATGACGAAGCTGGGCGTCGCCCCGCGCATCGCCGTCGCGGCAGTGGCGGCCTGGCTCTCGACCCTCGCCGCCGCGGCGACCTGCGCCGGCGAGCTTGCCGCCGCCGGAGCCGCCCCTGCCCACATCGTCTTCCCCGCCATGCTGCTGGTACACGCCCTGATCGGCGTCGGCGAGGCCGCGATCACCGCAATGGTGCTCATCTTCATCGCCCGACTACGTCCCGACCTCCTCGGCAACGTGCCCGCGACGCAAGGTTCGTTCGCGCACACACCCGCGCATACACCCGCCCGCACCGGCTCGCCCGCCGCCTTCGGCCTCCTC
>JAPLMQ010000057.1 GCA_026386955.1 Planctomycetota bacterium | reverse complement strand
CAATTATCGCAGCCAGGTGTGGGACGCGATCTGGGACGGCAACAGCCCGGAGGACCCGAGCCCGCGCGGGGAATGGGGTTGGTGGGTGCATAACGCGTGGCTGTTGGACCAGCGCGGCATCGACCCCTACGCGGTGTGGATTGCCCGTGCCCGCGAACAGGGGATCTCACCCTGGCTTTCGATGCGCATGAACGACGGCCACGCCGCGGGTGATCTGGAAGATTTCATGCACAGCCGATTCTGGCGCGAGCACCCGGAGTATTGGCGTGTGCCTGGTGCGGGCCCCGAGAACTTCGTCCGCGACCTCGACTACGGCATTGCCGCCGTTCGCGAACACCACATGGCGCTGATCGGCGAGTTGCTGGAGCGCTACGACCCTGACGGCCTGGAACTGGATTGGATGCGCTGGGGGCATCACTTCCGGCCGGGCCACGAGGATCGCGGCGCGGCGGTGTTGTCGGAGTTCATGGTCGAAGTGCGTCGGCGCACGAACTTCTGGGCGGAGCGGCGGGGCCATCCCATCCGGGTGGCGGTGCGTGTCCCGGCCCACCCCGACGCGGCGCGGGGCCTGGGCATGGACGCGATCGCCTGGGCCCGGTCTGGCCTGATCGACCTCCTCGTGCCGGCGCCATTCTGGTTCACCGCCGATTACGACATTCCGGTCGGCCTGTGGCGCGATCTCCTGGGCCCGGACTCGCGACGGGTCTCCCTCGCTCCAGCCATGGAGCAGCGCCTGAGCGCATTCCCTGGCGCTACCGGTCACAACTGCGATGCGGCTGCGGTCTTCGGATTCGCCGCCGCGATGCTGGCGCGCGGTGCCGATGAGACGTACCTTTTCAATCACATGGACCCCGGCGCGCCGGTCCATCTAGACGGCGATCACGCGGCCCTCAGCCGGCATGCCGGTAGCCTTGAAACCGCCGCGGCTCAACGGCGACGCCATATCGTCACCTACCCCGACACTTGGCCACCCGGCGTGGTCACACCTCATCTTCTGCCGGCGACCCTCTACGCCGGCGCGCATCACGACTTCCGCATCGACTCGGGCCCGGCCGCGGCCCATGGGGCAGAGATTCGCGTGGGCCTGGCGGACGATCCGGAGGTTGAGGCGGCGCAGCTGAGGGCGCGCATCAATCTGCAGCCATGCCAGGCCCTTTCCGATCTCATCCAGACTCAGCCGTTCGCCGGCGTGGGGCGGGTGGTGCGGTTCGATGTGCCTCCGTCCGCACAGCGCGACGGCTACAACGTCTTCGAGTTGACGCAGCAAGACTCACCCCCGCAACGGGTGGTGTGGATGGAAGTGATGGTCAATCCTCAGCCGTAAGCTCGACGCGGATCTTCGCTACGGCAATGCAGGGCCACCTCCGCGACCTCGCCAAGAACGAAATCTTGCCAGTGACGAAATGAAAGCCTGGTCTGCTTGACTTGGCAGCATTTACTCCGGCTTGCCTATGTGATGCAGACCAAATGCAAACCAAGATTTGCGTTGTGCTTGCCAGCAGGGCAAGGAAGCAACAGGCCGCACCTGCCACTCCTGGATCGGGTCGCGACCCGCCACGGTGGGCGGCAGGAACAGGATCGCCTCCTGGATGTCGGGGGCCAGGTTCAGGAGGTTCATGATCTGCGTGACGCGGGCGCGGCTGACGTGGCCCAGGCGGGCGAGGTCGGCTTAGTCGCGCACCTCGCCCCGGGCCAAGAGGCCTTCGAACCGGAGCGCCAACGCCATCAGCCGAGCCAGCCGCGGCGTGCGCCCCCGGGTCTCCGAGGTTGGAGCCGTCGCCGGCGTGGGCAGGCGTTCCTCCGGCAGCGGCGGGGCGGGGTAGAGGCGACGGTGGGCCGCCGGGTCGGCGGCGGGCATCTTGGGGATGGTGGTGCGGATGTCGGCGTCGCGGGCCAGCTCGGCGGCGCGCTGGCGGGCCCGTTCCGACAACGTCCCCTCGGCCAGGGACTGCATCCGCCATGCGACGCGCTTGAACAAGAAGTCCTTGTTGGCCGAGCGGCTGGGCTCCCCGAAGACATCGAGGTACTTGGCGCGGAGCTGGGCGGGGGTCATCCGCCGCAGCTCCGCGAGGTCGATGTTGAGGTTCTGGATCATCGGGAACTCCTGTGCGTGGTGCTCTCTCTGGGGCGTCAACCACGTGGTCCATCAAGTCTCGTTTCGGCGCGGTCATCAAGTCCGGATTCGCCCGATTTCGAGCCCGCGACGCAGGCCTGACCAGGCCCGCTTTCGGGGGCTTGAATGCGGGGGAGGCGCAGGCGAAGCACGCCCGCCGCGAGAAGGGCGGCGAGCTCCGAAACACGTGCCTCGGGGGACATGAACGAGGGGTCGGTGGGATCGTGCACGGTCGTGCGGGCGCGGGCGGCCTTCGGGGCTCCTTCCCTGTCGGGGGTGGAGGCGATGCCCGCAACGGCCTTCGCTTGGCGACCGGCGCTTTGCCTGGCAACAAGATGTTGACCGTGGCACTGCGCCACGACCTCATCTGTTAACTACCGGGTCGGTTCATGAAATGGTTGTGACGGCGCAGGAAATTAGCTGGGTCGTTAACCGGATGGGCATTCTCGCGCGAGAGTCAGAGAGGTTTTGCCCCAGTGGGCCGCGCCACGGCGAGGTGGGCGCGAGTTCTAAGGTCCGAGGCGCTCTCTCGGCCGGCTGGAGCGACGGCACTGGGCACGCAAACCCTTGAAATTGTGGCCAAAACGAAAGAGCCCCGCGGCCTGTTGGCGGCGGGGCTCTTGGTTAACTGGTCGGCGCGGCTGGCTGGCGCCTTTTGAGAAAGCTCCCCGACTTGGACTTGAACCAAGAACCTGGCGGTTAACAGGCGGGTCGGGGGAGGTTTGAAAAGCGCCGAAACACTGCAAAATAAGGTACTTCATGCAATCCGACATTGCAACCGTTGTACCGGATTTCGGGTCATTTCGCCCCATTTTCGGTACATACCGGCGCGAGTGAAGTCAAATCGCCCGGCGCATGAAAAGGCCCGGCGCAGACTTTCGGCCACGCCGGGCGGGGGACCATCCAAGGGCGAGGCGACGGGCTTCCCCGGCGCTCGCCGTGTCCTAGGTCGTGGTGGTGGGATTCATCGCGGTGGCGATCTCCGCCAACTCGCGGGCGTCAAGCCCGCGCAGGGGCACGGCGTCCAGGTCGACCACGCCCTCCGTCCAATAGTCGTAAGGGATGGTCGTCGAGCCTGCCAAGACATGCCCACCACGAGCCGCGATCAGCGCCGCCTCTTCGGCGGAGAGCAGGTCCAGCCGGGCGAGGTAGTCGCGTTGCGATTCATAGATCGCGTCGAAGTCGTCCCGCGTGGCCAGTGTCGCCGGCTTGCCCCCGCTGGCCTGCCGTGGGCGATGGACAGGTGCGCCGGGCCTAGGGCGCACCAGGTGCCCGGCGCGCCACGGGTCAACGTAGGGCAAAGGGCGGGCGCATGAAAAAGGCCCGGCGAGCCGAAGCCCGGCCGAGCCCGGAGGGGAGCGAGGTAGTGCGGGGATTCTACGTCCGGCGTCGGCGGGGTCAATGCTCGCGGCTGTGACCTTGCCGGCGGGGGCGGTGTCAACGGCCTCCTGCCACGCGGCGGGGCGGTCGGCGGCGGGCAGGGCGGAGAGGGGGCGAACCTGGCGCTCATTGGCCGACCTGATGGTCTGGGCCATGTACTCCATTGAATCCGTCAGGTGTTTCGGAACCACGGTTCCGATTTCACCCACG
>JAPLMQ010000175.1 GCA_026386955.1 Planctomycetota bacterium | reverse complement strand
CTCTGCAACCTCATCGCCCGCTTCTACGACCCCACCTCGGGCTCGATCAGCTTCGACGGCACGGACATCCGCGACATCGCCCTCGCCTCCTACCGCGGGCTGCTGGGCATCGTCGAGCAGGACACCTTCCTCTTCGACGGCTCGATCGCCGACAACATCCGCTACGGCAAGCGCGACGCGACCGAGGCGCAGATCATCAACGCCGCCAAGCTCGCGAACGCCGACGGATTCATCTCCGTGCTGCCCAAGGGCTACGACACCAAGATCGGCGAGCGCGGCGTGAAGCTCAGCGGCGGGCAGCGGCAGCGCCTGACCATCGCCCGCGCCCTCCTGGCCGACCCGAAGATCCTCATCCTCGACGAGGCGACGAGCAACCTCGACACCGAGAGCGAACGGCTGATCCAGTCGAGCCTGCAGACGCTGATGTCGGGGCGCACGAGCTTCGTGATCGCCCACCGGCTGAGCACCATCGCCCACGCGGACCGGATCGTGGTGATCGAGGGCGGGACGATCGCCGAGCAGGGCCGGCACGAGGAGCTGCTCAAGAGCAGCGGGCGATATCGGCAGATGGTGGATATCCAGACGCAGCCCCCGCCGGCGAAGCCGCGGGCAGGCGCGCCGCCGATGGTGAAGGCGGGGGCGCCGGGGTGAACCTCTCTCGTGCCACACCGCAGCCGAAGGCTGCTGTGTGCCGGTCAACCGGAGACTCAAGACTCGCGAGAATCCTGCGCGTGACGATCATCCGCACATAGCAGCCTTCGGCTGCGATGTGGCACGGCCCTTGGCGTCTTGTCGGTAGATGCGGCTCCGCATCACCCCCGCGCCTCGAAGCTCGTCAGCGCCGTCGCGAGGTCCGCGTGGATCTCCACCGCATCGCTGAGCCGCATCACGTCGAAGACGTCGCGCACCTGGGGCGACATCGCGCAGACCCGCAGCCGGTGCGACTTCGTGTTGCCCCGCAGCTTGAGCGACAGCTCCATCACCGCGCCCAGGAAGAGCGACGACATCTGCTTGAGCTGGGCGCAGTCGAGCACCAGCCGGGGCTGGGGCGTGCGGTCGATCAAGGCCCGCAGTTCCCGCCGCATAGCCTCGATCGACTCCGCGTCGAAGATGCTCCGGCGGAAGCTGACCACGTCCACTTCGCCGCGGCGGTCGATCTGGTACATGCGTTCGGGCGCTGGCATGGCGGCGCTCCCGGGAGGGGATGGTCAGGCCGTGGCGGGCTCGGCAGACACCACGGCGGAGACTTCGGCTGGGACGTACAGCCTCTCGATCACGTCGCGCCACTCCTGCGTGTTCTTCACCGCGATGAAGGCCTGCTTCACGGCCAGCGGGTCGTGGTGGTGGCGGGAGAACTTGATGCCGAACTTCCGCATGTTCATGCTCGCGCCGCGCTCCCCGTGGACGCGGACGGAGAGGTCGAAGTGGTCGAGCAGGACGCGCTTCTGCTCCTCGATCGTGGGCGGGCGCGAGCCCCCCGCCGCGTCGCCCGCGTGGATCGCCCGGGCCTGGGCGAAGATCCACGGGTTGCCGATGCACCCGCGGGCCACGCTCGCCGCGCGGACGCCGGTCTCGTTGACCATCCGGTAGATGTCGGGCGCCTCCCAGATGTCGCCCGAGCCGAAGATGCTGAAGGAATCGCTCTGCGGATATCGGCGGGTGAGGTCGGCGAGGAAGGCCCAGCGCGACGGGCCGACGTATTTCTGCTCCACCGTGCGCCCGTGCACCGTCGCCGCGGCGTAGCCCAGGCGGACGACGCCCTCGAAGATCCTGAAGAAGTTCGCCTCGGCCTCGGGCGAGTCGTCCGTCCCCCGGCGGAGCTTGACCGTGCAGGGGATCTCGGGCGGCACGGCCTGGCGCACGGCGTCGAGGATGGCGATCGCCTCGTCGGGCGCCTGGAGCAGGTGTCCGCCTCGGCATTTCCTGCGGATCTTCTTCACCGGGCAGGCGAGGTTGACGTCGATCACGTCGTACCCCAGCGAGACGAGCACCTTCGCCCCCGCGGCGATCTCAAGCGGGTGCGAGCCCATGAGCTGCCCGGCGATGGGGTGGTCGAGCTCGTCGAGCTCGGCCGCCTTGAGCCCCTTGCCCCCGTTGAGCAGGAAGAGGTCGAGCATCGCCTCGGTGATGGCGTAGGGCGCGCCGTGGCGGCGGGCGATGAGGCGCATCGCCGCGTCGGAGTAGCCCGCGAGCCCCGCCTGGAAGAAGGGAAACGCGAGCCTCAGTTTGCCGATCGGTACCATGCCGGGCATTATAAGGTTCGCCGGACCGTTCACGACCGACCAAGCGTCGGCAATGGGCCATCCGGGCCGCAGCGCCGCTCGCCGCATCGTCATCAGGCCAGGGACCCGACATGACACGATTTCGGATGTTCACGCTCGTCCTTGCCGCCGCCCTCCTGACGGGCGCGGGCTGCGCCGGCGCCGGCCACGACCCCGCCTTCCTCGCCAAGCTGGCCAAGACCACCTATCCCAAGGACTCCTCCCGCGGCGAGGACATCGACATCGTCGTCACCCGCAAGGGCAACACGCTCAAGCTCAACAACCGCACGCCGATGGCCTACGAGAACATGCAGTTCTGGATCAACCAGCAGTACGTGCGCGAGACCAAGCTCATCAAGATCGGCAACGACGTGGGCGACAACCGCTTCGAGCTATCCGATTTCCTCAACGTCCGCGCCGAGCCGTTCCCCACCGGCGGCCTGCTCACGCCCGACAAGGGCTCGCCCGTCGTCCTCGCCGAGCTTTTCGACCCCGCCACGGGCAAGCGCCACCGCCTCCTTGTCCGTTCGCCGAAATGATCCGTTCCCCCAAATGACCCGTCCTTTCCACGGGCCATGACCACCCTACCGCGGGCCGCCTTCCGGGCGCACGGCCACACGCGGAAATCTCACCGCCTCGCCCGCTTTTTCCCCTTCGCCCCACGTTCAACCTCGGGAGCCTCTTCCAATGGACACCCTGACCCTCTGGCGCCGCTACAAAGAGCTGCTTTGCGACGCCCCGAGCGTGGGCATCAGCCTCGACATCTCGCGCATGACGTTCGAGGCCGACTTCCTCGCGAAGATGGAGCCGGCGCTCGCGCAGGCCTTCGACGCGATGCACAAGCTCGAGGCGGGCGAGATCGCCAACCCCGACGAGAACCGCATGGTGGGCCACTACTGGCTGCGCGCCCCCCACCTGGCCCCCAGCGACGAGATCACCCTGCAGATCGAGCAGACTCTCGCCTCCGTGCGCGGGTTCGCCGAGAAGGTCCACAGCGGCGAGATCAAGCCGCCCCAGGCGGCGAAGTACACCGAGCTGCTGATCATCGGCATCGGCGGGAGCGCCCTGGGGCCGCAGCTCGTCGCCGACGCGCTGGGCACCCGGCGCGACAAGCTCAACGTCTTTTTCCTCGACAACACCGACCCCGACGGGTTCGACCGCGTGCTGGAATCGCTCGGGGCCCGCGTGAAGAGCACGCTGGTGGTGGTGATCTCCAAGTCGGGCGGGACCAAGGAGACGCGCAACGGCATGGTCGAGGCGGAGCATCTCTTCGCCGCGCGCGGGCTGAAGTTCGCCGAGCAGGCGGTCGCCGTCACGGGCGACGGGAGCCTGCTCGACCAAACCGCCAAGGCGGGCAAGTGGCTCGCGACCTTCCCGATGTGGGACTGGGTCGGCGGGCGCACCAGCATCATGTCGGCGGTCGGGCTGCTCCCCGCGGCGCTGCAGGGGCTCGACGTGCTGGCCTTCCTCGACGGGGCCGCCGAGATGGACCGCATCACCCGCCAGCCCGACGTGCGCGTCAACCCCGCCGCCCGGCTGGCCCTGATGTGGCACGTCGCCACCGAGGGCAAGGGCGCCAAGGACATGGTGATCCTCCCCTACAAGGACAGGCTCCTCCTGATGTCGCGCTACCTCCAACAGCTCGTGATGGAGTCGCTGGGCAAGGAGACCGACCTCGCGGGCAACGTCGTCAACCAGGGCATCAGCGTCTTCGGCAACAAAGGCTCGACCGACCAGCACGCCTACGTGCAGCAGCTCCGCGAGGGCGTCAACAACTTCTTCGCGACGTTCCTGGTCGTGCAGCACGACCGCACGCTCGCGCCGGGGCGCAGCGACTTCGAGGTCGAGCCGGGCGTGACCAGCGGCGACTACCTGCTGGGCTTCTGGCAGGGCACGCGGCAGGCACTCTTCGAGAAGGGGCGGCAGTCGGTGACGATCGCGATCGAGAAGCTCGACGCCCGCTCGCTCGGCGCGATCATCGCCCTCTACGAGCGCACCGTCGGGCTCTACGCCACGCTGGTCAACATCAACGCCTACCACCAGCCCGGCGTCGAGGCGGGGAAGAAGGCGGCCACCGCAGTGCTCGACGTGCAGGCCAAGCTGCTCGCCTTCCTGCCCGCGAACCCCGAGGCGGCGACGGCGGAGCAGATCGCCGACCGCATGGGCATGACCCAGCAGGTCGAGACGATCTACCACATCCTCGAGCACCTCGCGGCGAACAAGCGCGGCGTGGTGATCAGCCGCGGGAAGTACCGCTGGGCTCCCCGCGGGCCGCGGAAGGCCTAAATTAGGATGGTTGCTCGTTTTTTGAATTGCACCAAGGGCTAGGCGATGGTCGAAAGGAATTACGATTACTTTGCTAGCTGGTACTTGGACCAGTGGCTGAGATACGACAAGCAATTCTGCGAGGCGCTTGCGGGAAATGAAAAAGCGGCAAAACTGCACGCCTTGGATAAGGCAGCTAGATTTTACCGGGTCTCGCGAAACGCACCAATTAAATACGAGTCAGAAAAGAATACCCCTAGATATGGTCCGGTTCTGGAAATCATCGATTCTGTCCAAGCGGCTGACCTAATTCAAAACCCGGTTGGACAAGTTATTGAAATTCAGGATCGGATATCCAGCCAGTACGGCAATCGATGGATGCTATCGCTCACGACCAAGTTTCTCTGGTTGAAAGTGAAGCAACCAATCGTCATTTACGACTCTTTGGTGCGCGAGTCGCTCGAAACCAAGGATCGCGATTACCACACATATTTTCGTAAGTGGCGATCCAAGTTCGAATCAGATAAGTCGGAAATCATAGCCGCTTCCTCTCGGCTATCTGACACATGCGATAGGGTAATTGAGAAGTGCAAGATCAGTAAGGACTACGTCAATCAGATCTCTGGCGAGACGTGGTTTCATGAACGAGTTCTCGATATCCGGCTTTGGCATCGACATACTGCTAAACCATAAAGTCAGACCGAGCAGCTCTCTTCCATAAAATTAGACCTTGTGTGTTCGTTTAAAATCCCCCTGCCGGAACCGCCCACGATGCCACCCCCTGTTTTCAAGCGCGTCGGCCACTTCAAGGACATCCCCTCCTTCGCCGGTCACCTCAAGGACCTCGGGCTCGACCTCCCGCTCGACCCCAAGATCCTCTCCGCCTCGGGCGGCTCGCCCCTCGCCCAGACGCTGCGCGTCGGCAACTTCACCGTCGGCAACCGCTGGGCGATCCACCCCATGGAAGGCTGGGACGGCACGGCCGACGGCAAGCCCACCGAGCACACCATCCGCCGCTGGGTCAACTTCGGGGAGAGCGGCGCCAAGCTCATCTGGGGCGCCGAGGCCTTCGCGGTGCAGGCCGACGGGAAGGCCAACCCCAACCAGCTCTACTACACGCCCGAGAACGAGGAGGGCATGCGCTCCATCCACCGCGCGATGGTCGACGCCCACAAGAAGCGCTTCGGCACGGCCGACGACTTCTTCGTCGGGCTCCAGCTCACCCACTCGGGCCGGTTCTGTCGCCCCTTCGACAAGAAGAAGCTCGAGCCGCGGATCGTCTACCACCACCCCACGCTCGACAAGAAATTCAACATCCGCCCCGACGACGACTCGGTCGTCCTCACCGACGACGACATCAAGCGGATGATCGACAACTACATCAAGGCCGCGGTGATGGCGGCCAAGATCGGCTTCCAGTTCGTCGACGTGAAGGCCTGCCACGGCTACCTCGGGCACGAGTTCCTCTCCGCCTACCGCCGCAAGGGCAGGTACGGCGGCGACCTCAAGGGTCGCACGCAGTTCATGCGCGAGATCATCGCGGGCATCCGCGCCCAGGCGCCCAGCCTCGCCATCGGCGTGCGCGTCAGCATCTTCGACCGCCCCCCCTACCACCCCGACCCCACCCAAGGCGCGGGCGACAAGCTCGGCCCGGGCATCCCCGACGACTTCGCCTCGGCCCTCGGCACCGACGGCTACCCCGGCTTCGGCTGCAAACGCGACAACCCGCTCGAGCTCGACCTCGCCGAGCCGATCGAGCTGCTCAAGCTGATGAAGAACGATCTGGGCGTCGCGCTGGTCAACCTCTCGGCGGGCAGCCCCTACTACAACCCGCACATCCAGCGCCCCGCCTTCTTCCCTCCCAGCGACGGCTACCAGCCGCCGGAGGACCCGCTCGTCGGCTGCCACCGCCAGATGCAGGTCGTCCGCCAGCTCAAGGCGGCCGTGCCTGGCCTGCCGATGGTCGGCACCGCCTACACCTACTTCCAGGAGTTCCTCCCACTCGTCGCCCAGCCGGCGGTGCGGAACAACTGGGTCGACTTCGTCGGCGTCGGGCGCCTCGTCCTCTCCTACCCCGACCTCCCCGCCGACTGCCTCGAGCACGGCGAGCTGCGTCGCCCCAAGCTCATCTGCCGCACCTTCAGCGACTGCACCACCGCCCCGCGCAACGGGATCATCAGCGGTTGCTACCCGCTCGACGACCACTACGCCAAGCTCCCCGAGCACGAGGCCCTCAAGGACGCGAAGAAGGCCCTGCGCGAGAAGCTCAAGGTGCTGAACAAGGGCGGCTGAAACCACGACAAGCGATCATCGGATCGAACCCAAAGCCCAGGCACCGCGTGCCTGGGTTTTTCTTCGCGCACGTCGAACTCGCACATCCGCTCAACCCCAAAACACAGCCGCCGCGCGCCTCCATCCTTGAAGGCCCGCGGCGGCTTCCCCTGTGTTCGTCTCCTTCCCCACCTCCGCCCCGCTGCTTTCTCCGCCTCCTTGCCTCTCTCCCCGTGTCGTCCCTGACGTCGTCTTTCAGGCCGCCACGCGCCCCCGCGCGTGGACCACGAGATCCTTCCTCACCGCCATGAACGGGAACCCGGGCTTGCCCAGCCGCTTCTGCATCTCCACGGCGTGGCTCCCCGCGAGCATGTCGCAGAACTCCCAATCGCAATCGCCGTGCAGTTCGCCGACGAAGGCCTGCGCCCTCGCCCGCGCCGCCGGGGGTATCCCGCGCAGGATGGCGGTCTCCTGCCCCCGCGTGTCGATCTTGAAGACGTCGACGCGGCTGATCCCCATGTCGTTCATCGCCTTGCCGGCGGTGGTCATGTCCAGGGTTTGGTCGTCATTGAGCCCGCCCATCGCCGCGCGGAAAGTCAGCTCGCTGGTGTGGTCCGAGAGCCCGCAGGGGACGACCTGGATGCGCGGGCTGGTCAGGGCCGCGTTGGCGCGGAGCAGCGCGAGGTTCCCCGGCTCAGGCTCGAAGCAATAGATGCGGGCCTTGGGGTAGACCGTCGCGAAATAGGCCGCGGCCACGCCGATGCCCGCACCGATGTCGAAGATGACCGAGGGCGAGACCGTCTCCGCCAGCTTGAGGTCGCCGTCGGCCCGCAGGATCGCGCGGACCTGGTCGAGGTCCTCCGTCCCCGGGCGGGCGAAGAGCGAGAGCATCCGCCCCGCAAAGGGGACGCGAAACTCCCTGACGGCCTTGGCTCCGGTGGGCTGCATGGCGATTCCTTACAAGGGCACTATGGCGTGATGCAGGCGGCAACGTCGGCGTCTGCATCCGTTGATGACGTCCGTCCCGTCACTCGTATCGGTTGTTCCGGTTGTGCGGTTTATGACGGCGCTCACTTCTTTGCCGATCCTGCGGTCAACGCCGGTCCTGCGGTCAACTCCGGGTGGGAAAGGGCCGATGACCACGACACGAGGCCGTCGGCAGCGCCCGCGCAGGGTCCCGGCGGTCGGCTCTCTCGGAAGTGACGGGGCATGTTTCTCGCTCTCGACGCCCGCACCGTCTACCGGCCCCAGCGCCGCGGAACGGGCAAGAATCTCCTCGACCTCTACCGCCACCTGGCGCTCGCGCGCCCGGACTGGCGCGTCCTCGCCTTCCACCGCGAAGGCCGGCCCGAGGCGGGCCTGCTCCCCGCCGAGCAGGTCGAGCCGCGGCGCATCGAGATGCCCGGCGACCGCTTCGAGGCCTGGGAGCGCTGGCGCCTGCCCGCCGCCGCCTGGCGCGCCGGCGTGGAACTCCTCCACTGCCCCGCCAACACCTGCCCCGCCTGGATGCCCGTCCCCACGGTTGTCACCATCCACGACCTGATCCCGCTCGACATGCCGCAGGGCCGCCCTGCCGCGCAGGTCAGCCGCTTCGAGCATTGCGTCGCCACCGCCTGCGAACAGGCCGCGGGGATCATCACGCCCTCGTTCTACACCCGTCGTCGGCTCATCCAGCAATACGGGGCCGACCCGGACCGCGTGAGCGTCAACTTCTGGGCGGCCGACAGCTCCGTCGGGAAGCTCCCGCAGGAGACGTGGGAGCCCGTCGCGCGCAAATACGGCGTCGACCGCCCGATGATCCTCCACCTGGGCGCCGCCGACCCGCGCAAGAACACCGCCGGCGTGATCGAGGCCTGGGCCCGCGTCCCCGAGGCGATCCGTCGCCGCTGGACGCTGCTGGTCGTCGGGCTCGACTCGGGCACGTTGAAGGAGATGACCTCCTACGCCTCGTTCCGCGGGGTGATGCAGGACGTCCGGCTGCACGGCTTCGCCCCTGAGGCCGACCTGCCCGCCCTCTTCAACGCCGCGGAGATCCTCGCCTTTCCCAGCCTCTCCGAGGGCTTCGGCCTGCCGATCCTCGACGCCTGGTCGACCGACACGGCCGTGCTGACCAGCAACACCACCAGCTTGCCGGAGGTCGCCGCCGACGGCGCGCTGCTCGTCGACCCCTACGACACCGACGCCGTCGCGCAGGGCCTGGTCCGCCTCATGGAGGACACGACGACGCGCGTGACCTGCGTCGAGCGCGGGCGCAAGCGGCTGCGCAGCTTCACGTGGCAGAACACCGTCGGGCGATTCGTCCGCGCCATGGAGTCGGCCGCGGGGATGCATCTGGCCCTTCGCCACGCCGCCTGAGTCCGAGCAATGTCCGCCATCGCAACCATGACGCACACGACCCGCCAACCTGACCTGCTGATCCTCTCCGAGAGGCCGCTCTGGCCGCTCGACCAGGGGTTCAAGGTCCACGGCTGCCACACCGCGCTGGCCGCGCGCGAAGCCGGTGCGGGCGTCGTCGTCGCGAGCCTGGAGCCGGCGCCGGCAGACGCTCCCGTTGAATTGCTCCGCCTCTGCGTCGACTGGCCCGCGGCCACGGCTATCGACATCGACTCGTTCCGCGAGGGTTGGGGCCTGGCTGAAGGCGACGCCGCGCCCAATCCGTTCACGTCGCCCCTCGCCTGGCTGCGCTCCCGCCTCGCCTCGCACCAGGGGCTGGACATCGCCCGGCTCGCCGGGGCCGTGGGGCTTGTGCGTCGACTCCGTCCCCGCGCGATCGTCGCCGTGGGAATGCACGGGGCCGCGATCCTGCGCGGGCTCGCGCCCGTCGCCGCGGAAGTCGACGCCGCGACCGTCTGGTTCGCCGCCGACGAACTGATCAACTTCAATCTTTCCTGCCTCCGGCGCGAGCCGTTTGCCGCCTGGCCGGCCCGGCTGCGCTCGCTCGCCATCCACGCGGGCATCGAGAACGCCTTCGCCCGCTGGCTCGACGCCGCCATCGGCGTCAGCCCGCGCGACGCGAAATTGCTGCGCCTCCTCGCGGGCGTGCGTGAGTCCCTGACCCTGCGCAACGGCGTCGACCTCGACCGCTTCTCCCCCGCCAACGACGCGGCGATCAACCCGCCCGCGCCGCGATCCCTCGCCTTCTGGGGCCGGCTCGACTTCGAGCCCAACGCCGACGCCGTCCTCTGGTTCGCCCGCCACGTCTGGCCGGAGTTGCGCCGCCGCCACCCCGACGCGCGCTGGAGCATCGCCGGCAAGAACCCCACCGCCGCCGTCCGCTCGCTCGCGGGCCTCCCAGGGATTGAACTGCTCGGCGAGGTGCCGGACGTCCGCACCATCGCCCACGCGGCCGCGGTCACCATCCTGCCCATGCGCTGCGGCGGGGGCATCAAGAACAAGCTGCTCGAGGCTCGGCCATGCCGCCCGCGTCTGGGTGGAGGAAAAGCACACCTGGGCCGCCGTCGCCCACGGCCTGCTCGACTGGATCGACGCCCGCCGTCCGTCGGCCTCGTCGCGCCATCGCACGCTTCACCTCCCCGTCTCCCGCGCCGCCTGAGCCCGCATTCCCCGGAGCCGCCGCATGACCTGGACCTCGATGCACTTCGCCGTCGGCATGGCCTGCGCCGGCGGGATCACCGCCGTCGGCTGCGCCATCCCTCGCCGCGGCTGGCGCTGGATCCCCGCGGCCATGACCCTCGGCGGCCTCTGGGCCAACGTCCCCGACATGCCCCGCCTCTTCCGCCAAGATTTCCCCGGCCTGCACCTCGCCTCCACCCTCGGCTCGCTCGACCTCGAACACTTCCTGCACCGCTGGGGCGACCTCTTCTTCTTCCACGCCACGCTCGACGACTGCATCAACGACTACGCCCTGCACGGGCTGATCGGGATGATCTTCCTATACAACCTCGCGATCGGGCTGATGCTCTTCCTCGAGCATCGACAGCGCCGACTCGTGCACGGCCACGCCGGGCACGCTCCGCCTCGCCCGCACCGCCCCCGCGCCGCGGTTCCCCGTCCCATGCCCGCGGCGAAATCCGTCTCCCCCGAAAACGACGTGGAGGCCGACGACGGCGAGACCGATCCGATCGTGCGTCTCGTGCGGTCGAGCCATCTCAGTCGAAGGTGACGCTCATTGCTCCCTGACTTCAAGCCCACTGATCCCGGCGGGACTCCGTCGGGTTCGGTGGGGTCTGCTTTGCTTATCATCAACGGACCCCAAACCCCACGGAACACGACGGGGTACCGTCGCGTTCCGTGGGCTTGGTCGATTTTCCCCTTCCACCCCGGTTCAAGCGGGATAAGATCGTGACGTTGTTCCGCCCCCGTCTCCCGCCCCCACGATCGGACCGCCCATGCCCAAGCCCTGGATCTCCCTCGTCGCGCTGGCCGTCGCCTCCGCCGGCCCCGCCCTCGCCTTCGGCTCCGTCGGCGATGTCGACGGCGTCCCCTCCCCCATGACGCTCGTCGCCGACCAAACCTCGCCGCCCGCCCCGGTCCCGGCCCCCGCGGCAGCGCTCGACCGCGCCGCCCCCGAGGCCAAGCCCTGGTCGCTCACGCTCTTCCTCGAAAACGACAGCAACCCGATGCAGCCCTTCGAGCACAACGACCGCCACTACACCCACGGCATGCGCCTCTCCTTCGCCCACCAGCCCCAGTGGGCCGAGGACATTGCCCCCTACGTCCCCTTCAACGAGGCCTACTCGGGCGGGCGCACCGGCGCGGGCTATTTCATCGGCCACAGCATGTACACGCCTGACGACATCACGCTCGTCACCCCCGACCCCAAGGACCGCCCCTTCGCCGGCTGGCTCTACGGCGGGGCCTTCTGGCAGCGCGACACCGGCCCCGTCCAGCCCGGCGACGTGGGCATGATGGACCACCTCGAGATCAACCTCGGCGTCGTCGGCCCCGCGTCGCAGGCCGAGGGCCTCCAGAAATGGTGGCACGTCTTCGACGACGCCCGCACCCCGCGCGGCTGGGACCACCAGCTCAACGACGAGTTCGGCTTCGACCTGATCTACCAGCATTTCTGGCGCGTCGCCCTCTTCGACGCCGACGGCCTGCAGGGCCAGGTCGTCCCCCGGGCCGGCTTCACCCTGGGCAACATCCACCGCCAGGCCAACGCCGACGCGATGATCCGCATCGGCTGCAACCTGCCCGACGACTACGGCCCCGGCCGGCTCGACCAGCCCGGCGCGGCGACCGGCCTCGCCGAGCGGGCCCGCGTCAACCACTTCTCCGTCTACGGCTACGCCCGCGCCGGCGGCCGGGCCGTCCAGCACAACCTCTTCCTCGAGTGCAACACCTTCGGCGACTCCGCCGGCGTCAACGAACGCCCGCTCGTGGGCGAGCTCCAGATGGGCGTCGCCCTGGAGTTCTGGCAGCACGTCGAGTTCACCTACTCCGTGACCTACCTCACCAAGGAATTCTATCACCAGGCGGCCGCCGACAGCTACGGCGCGGCGACGCTGGCGATCTTCTTTGGGTTTTGACGATGCGGCGGAACGCGCCATCGCCTTGTTAGCCGGAAGCGCAAGCGACGGGACAGGGGTCGTACATTGATCGGCCGCGCCAGAGATTGGGGCGAATCCCCGGAACGCCATCGAACGCCATCGGCCTCACATCGAACGTCGCCTGCGAACTCCGGCGCGGCTGTGATTTGTTCGACCCCCGTCCCGTCGCTTGCGCTTCCGGCTAACAAATGCCGCCGTGCCGGCGCCAACGATCGTCCGCCTCAGATCGGCGCCGCGAAGATCGCGAAGAGCACCAACGGATCAGGCCCGAGGTTGTGGAACTCCAGCCCTCGCTTCACCGCGTTCTGCCCCAGGAAGAACTCGTCCGCCTGCCCCGGCGGGCCGCCCCCGCCGTCGATCGAGCGCCCGTCCATCAGCCCGCGCCCCTTCCACACGAACAGCAGGCAAGGCTGCTCGACCTTGAAGGTCATGCGCCCCGTCACCGTCAGCCGCATCCCGCTGAACTTGTTCAGCGTCCCGGGCGGGAAGACCCACTCGCCCACGCCGCCCGAGCCGGTCATCTGCAGGATCGGCGAGGGCTTGAGGCGGATCGACTCGTGCAGGTCCTTCGCCCAGTTCGCCTCCCAACGGATGACGCGCTCGGCCGCCTCCTCGAGCGAGGCGAAGCCCGGGTGCATCACCGCATCGAGCATCGGCTCTCCGCCGAATTCGGTTTGGTAGAAGGTGTAGACGTCGCTGGGCTGCTGCACCTCCAGCGTCAAGGCCGTGCCGGGGCGGTGGAGCAGCCCCGCCTTGACGCTCATGCCCTCGCCCAACCGCTGCAGCGCCGACGGGCTCAGCTCCAGCACGTGGTCCGTCCCGCGTCGCATCGCTGCGATCATCTCCTTGGCCTTCACGCCGTCGTGGAGCCCCACGTGGGTGTAGGGGCAGGCGCCCTTGGGGACGTCGAGGAAGTGATAGGCCTCGTCCTTGCCGAACTGCTCGCGCGGGTAGACCGCCGGATGGGTGGCGACGAAGACGTCGTCGGCGTGGACGTGGAAGGGGATCGTGTCGCGGGCGTCGAGGATCTTGATCAGGACGCGGAAGGTCCCGCCGTGCTTCTTGTGCCGGGCCTCCCCCAGGCAGCGCGGGCCCGCCTCGGGGTCGGCCAGGAGTTCCTTGAGCGTCGGCCTCGCGCCGGGCTCGCCGAGCTCCGCGCATCGGCTCAGGCCACCGGGCGGGATGCTGGGCGGGTTCGCCGCCACCGTCGAGGAGCCGATCCACCGCTCGGGCACGTTGTAGGCCCGCGCCGGCTCGCCGGGCTTCGATTGCCCCATGCGGTTTCCGTCGCGGTAGAACCGCCCGACGAGCTGCGGCTCGAGGCGGATGATGTCCTGCAGTTCGTCGAGGCGGGTCTTGGTCGCGGGCGTGGTCATCGTGAGAGAGTCCTTGTCCAAAGCGCGGGGTCTGGTGCCACATGTCATCGTACTCGTGACATGTGCCGGTCGACGGGCGAGCCCAGTTGTCTCGACGATCCGAACGTGTAACCCGGAAAAGACGTTGATGCGGGTGCTTTCGAGGATCTCATCACTTCCGTTTGACGTGGAGTCCAGTTCCTCTCAAGACACATGTCACGAGTACGATGACATGTGGCACCCAGAAATGGCCTCCCGTGGCCAATCCGCCGCGCCTCGCACGCGTCAAGGTTTCATCAAGGATGCACGACGGCACTTGGCCGGGCGCGGCTCGGAGGGTAAGCTTTCCAGTGAACCACAATCGCAACGACTCTCGGGCAAATGACATGAGTGACGTGGACCCCAAGCGCGACGAAACCCAACCCGCGAACCTCGCCAACGCCGACCTCGAGCGGGAGGTCGCCGAGGCCTTGGGCGACAAGAGCGTCGAGCAGATCATGGCCGAGGCGGCGGAGCCCGCCCCCGCGGCCGAGACTGGCGAGGCCGCCGACGGATCGCCCGCCGCCCCCGAGCCGCAGCGCTTCGAGCACGCCCTCAAGCGT
>JAPLMQ010000130.1 GCA_026386955.1 Planctomycetota bacterium | reverse complement strand
CGACAACGCCGGCGAACGCGGCGCGGTCGTGGTCCGCAAGGTCGCCGAGGGCAAGGGCTCGTTCGGCTTCGACGCCCTGGTGCTCGAATACGGCGACATGCTCGCCAAGGGCATCATCACCCCCAGCAAGGTCGACCGCACCGCGCTGCAGAACGCCGCGAGCGTCGCGATCCTGCTGCTCACCACCGACTGCATCATCACCGAGAAGCCCCAGGAGAAGGACGACCACGCCGGCCACGGCCATGGCGGTGGCGGCGGCGGGATGGGCGGCATGGGTGGGATGGGCGGCATGGGAGGCATGGGCGGGATGGGTGGCATGGGCGGCATGATGTAAGCCGCTTCTCCGGGGGCTCCGGGCCACGGCCCGGGCTCACTGATC
This sequence comes from Planctomycetota bacterium, assembly GCA_026386955.1. Classification (GTDB taxonomy): domain Bacteria; phylum Planctomycetota; class Phycisphaerae; order Phycisphaerales; family Phycisphaeraceae; genus JAPLMQ01. The sequence continues at coordinate 8,304 of JAPLMQ010000130.1, read as the reverse complement.
CAGCACCGCAACGTTCGCGTTCCTTTTAAACCAGTTCAAAACAGTCCAACACTGAACGATTCAGCACGGAGATCAACACATGGCTACCGCAACCGCTACCGCCGCGAAGGTCAACGTCCGCCCCCTCGATGATCGCCTGGTCGTCAAGCCCCTCGAGGCCGAGGACAAGACCAAGAGCGGCATCTTCCTGCCCGAGAGCGCCAAGGAGAAGCCGATGATGGGCAAGGTGCTCGCCGCCGGCCCCGGCAAGCTCAGCGACAAGGGTGTCCGCGCCGCGATGAGCGTCAAGAAGGGCGACACGGTCGTCTATGGCAAGTACTCGGGCACCGAGGTCGAGCTCGAGGGCGAGAAGGTCATCATCGTCCGCGAGAGCGAGTTGCTCGGCGTCGTCGAGAAGTGATTCCCCGTCGCGTCGAGCCCCGCGCGGCCGGCGACGGCCCCGGGTCGGCACGACGTGTCTGTGTCTGAGTCTGAGTCAGCGTACGAATGGAACAGTCGATTGCCCGCCGGCCCACGCGCCGGCGGCCAACCCCACGAACGGAAAGCAAGCACATGGCTAAGAAACAACTGCTCTTCGGGACCGAGGCTTCGGCCGAGCTCCGCAAGGGCCTCGAGCAACTCGCCGGCGCGGTGAAGGTCACCCTCGGCCCGCGCGGGCGCAACGTCGTCCTCCAGAAGTCCTACGGCAGCCCCTCCGTCACGAAGGACGGCGTCTCGGTCGCCAAGGAGATCGAGCTCCCCGAGCCGTTCCAGAACATGGGCGCCAAGATGGTCGTCGAGGTCGCCAAGAAGACCTCCGACAAGGCCGGCGACGGGACCACCACCGCCACCGTCCTGGCCGAGGCGATCTATGTCGAGGGCCTCCGCCACGTCGCGTCGGGCGCGAACCCCGTCGCCCTGCAGCGCGGCATCAACGCCGCCGCCGAGGCCGCCAGCGAAGCCATCAAGGAGATGGCCGTGAAGTGCAAGGGCAAGGACGACTACCAGAAGATCGCCACCGTCTCGGCCAACAACGACTCGGTCGTCGGCGCGCTGATCGCCCAGGCGATCGACAAGGTCGGCAAGGACGGCGTGGTCGAGATCGAGGAGGGCAAGGCCTCCGAGACCACCCTCGAGTACGTCGAGGGCATGCAGTTCGACAAGGGCTACCTCTCGCCCTACTTCATGACCGACCCGGGCTCGCAGGAGTGCGTCCTCGAGGACGCGCTGATCCTCATCCACGAGAAGAAGATCAGCAACCTGCCCGACCTGCTCCCGCTGCTCAACAAGGTCGCGATGGCCCAGAAGCCGTTGCTGATCATCGCCGAGGAAGTCGAGAACGAGGCCCTCGCGGCGCTCGTGGTCAACCGCCTCCGCGGCGTGCTCAAGGTCTGCGCCGTCAAGGCCCCGGGCTTCGGCGACCGCCGCAAGGCCATGCTGGGCGACATCGCCACCCTCACCGGCGGCACCTTCATCAGCGAGGACCTCGGGCAGAGCCTCGAGAACCTCGAGGTCGAGGCGCTCGGCCGCGCGAAGAAGCTCGTCATCGACAAGGACAACACCACCGTCATCGAGGGCGCGGGCAAGAAGAAGGACATCGAGGCCCGCATCGCCCAGATCCGCGCCCAGGTCGAGAAGACCACCAGCGACTACGACAAGGAGAAGCTCCAGGAGCGCCTCGCGAAGCTCACCGGCGGCGTGGCCATCATCCACGTCGGCGGCGCCACCGAGACGGTCATGAAGGAGGTCAAGGACCGCGTCGACGACTCGCTGCACGCGACCAAGGCCGCAGCCCAGGAAGGCTACGTGCCCGGCGGCGGCGTGGCGTTCCTGCGGGCGATCCCCGCCGTCGAGGCCGCGAAGGCCAAGGCCAAGGGCGATGAGAAGCAGGGCTTCGACATCGTCGTGGCGGCCCTCCGCTCCCCGCTCCGCCAGATCGTCGAAAACGCCGGCGAGCAGGGCGACGTGGTCGTCGACGAGGTGCAGACCCGCAAGGGCAACAACGGCTACAACGCCGCGACCGGCGAGTACGTCGACATGGTCAAGGCCGGCATCATCGACCCCGCCCTGGTCGCGCGGACCGCGCTGATCAACGGCGCCTCGGTGGCCGGGCTCATGCTGACCACCAGCGTGCTCATCACCGAGCTCAAGGACGACAAGGAAGCCACCGCGGGCGCCCTCTCCTGATCCGACGTCTCCCTCGGGCGACGCGCTACGATAGAACCAGGCCCAGGGACGTCCGCTGTCCCTGGGCCCTTTTTTGAAAGATGGATCGCGAGGCACATGGCCACCAAGCGCGACTATTACGAGATCCTCAGCGTCGAGAAGACGGTCACCAGCGACGAGATCAAGCGCTCGTACCGCAAGCTGGCGATGAAGTGGCACCCCGACCGCAACCCCGGCAACGCCGAGGCCGAGGTGAAGTTCAAGGAGGCCGCCGAGGCCTACGAGATCCTCAGCGACCCCGAGAAGCGGCAGCGCTACGACCGCTTCGGACACGAGGGCCTGCGCGGCACGCCCGGGCACGACTTCAACCGCATGGACCCCAACGACATCTTCTCGATGTTCGGGTTCGGCGAGGACTTCATCGAGCAGGTCTTCGGCCAAGGGCGCGGCGGCGGGGGCGGCCGTGGCGGCGGCGGCCGGGGCCAGAGAGGCTACGACCTCGAGACCAGCATCGAGATCTCCCTCGAGGAGGTCTTCAAGGGCGCCGACAAGGACATCGAGTTCACCCGCCAGGACCTCTGCCCGACCTGCACCGGCACCGGCGCCAAGCCCGGCACCAAGCCGGTGAGCTGCGTGACCTGCGGCGGCTCGGGCAAGGTGCAGCAGGCCGGGTTCGGCGGGATGTTCCGCATGGTCACCACCTGCCCCGCCTGCCGCGGCGCGGGCGAGACCTACCGCGAGAAATGCACGGACTGCAAGGGCGCGGGGCGCAAGCCCAAGAAGCGCGTCATCAACGTCCGCATCCCCGCGGGCATCCACGACGGGCAGGCCATCCGCGTCGGCGGCGAGGGCGAGCCCGGCGGCCACGGCGGCACGCGCGGCGACCTGCATGTCGTCGTCCGCGTCGCCGAGCACAAGCTCTTCACCCGCGAGGACGACCACCTCGTGCTCCGCATGCCCGTGAGCTTCACCCAGGCGGCGCTCGGCGCCGCGGTGAAGGTCCCCACGCTCGACGGCGACGAGTCGCTCACCATCCCGCCCGGCACGCAGCACGGCCACCTCTTCCGCCTCAACGGCAAGGGGCTGCCCAACCTCCGCAGCGGCCGGCGCGGCGACTTGGCGGTGCTGCTCCTGATCGAGGTGCCGCGGAAGCTGAGCGACAAGCAGGAGAAGCTCCTGCGCGAATACGCCGCGACGGAAAACCACGACGTCATGCCCGAGACCAAGGGATTCTGGGAAAAGATCAAAGAGAATCTGAGTCGAGCCTGAGCTGCCGGCGCCCGCAAGGGTTTCCCGGCTCGTTGAACAACGCGAGGTGGATCATGGATGATGTGAAGAACGCACCGGCGCCCGATGGAGACGCCGACGGCCCCCCGGAAAGCCTTGAGGGCGATGCGGCGGAGACGCCCGGGCCGGAGTCGCGCGTCGCGGAGCTCGAGCGCGAGCTCGCCGAGCTCAAGGGGCGTCTGCTCCGCTCCGCGGCCGACTACCAGAACGCGCTCCGCCGGGCCCAGCAGAACATCATCGAGGCGGAGCAGCTGCAGCTCTTCAAGGTCGCCAAGGCGCTCGTGCCGGTGCTCGACCACTTCGACATGGCGCTCGACTCCGGGGCCAAGGCGACCTCGGCCCAGAGCGTGCTGCAGGGCATCCAGATCGTGCGCGACGAGATGACCAAGACGCTCGAGGGCTTCGGCATCCAGCGCATCGAGGCCAAGCCCGGCGACGAGTTCAACCCCGCCCGCCACGAGGCGATGCTGCACCAGGCCGTCGCGGGCATCGCCCCCGACCACGTGGCCGCCCAGTTCCAGGCGGGCTACGTGCTGGGCGAGCGGACGCTCCGCCCGGTGAAGGTCAGCCTGTCGAAGTGAGCGGTTTTTTCGAAACCCGCGCCCGTGGTTTTTGTTCGACGCTCTTGAGGAAGACCCATGCCGACCTACGACTACCTCTGCACCGCGTGCGACCACAAGTTCGAGGAATTCCAGTCGATGTCCGCGTCGCCGCTGCGCAAATGCCCCAAGTGCGGCAAGAGCAAGCTCAAGCGGCTGATCGGCATCGGCGCGGGGATCATCTTCAAGGGCTCGGGCTTCTACGAGACCGACTACCGCTCGGAGAGCTACAAGAAGGCCGAGAAGGCCGACCAGGGCCCGGCCGCGCCCGCGGCGGACGGGAAGTCGGATGCGAAGTCCGACGGCAAGTCGGAGTCGAAGACCGAGACCAAGACCGAGACGAAGGTCGAGGCCAAGTCCGAATCGAAATCCGAAACGAAGTCGGAATCGAAACCGGCACCCAAGTCGGAATCGAAGCCCGCGCCGAGCAAGGGCGACTCCGGCGGCGGCTCGAAGGGCAAGGGCTCGTCGAAGTCGAAGTGAGCCCGCAAATCAGATGATCGCAACCAAAACCCAGGCACCGCGTGCCTGGGTTTTTCTTTGGATCAGTCGCGCGAACGCACCTTCACTCAAGCCTCCACGGAAGCGACGCCGGCGCGCCCCGCGACATCACCTCCTCGACATACAACCCTGTTGCCGGCGTCGGGTCCGCCCCCGCCGACTCGCCCAGGTCCATCCCGCGGTAGATCAGCAGGTGCCGCCAGCGTCCGTCGCCCAGGCGCAGCGTCGCGCCGATGGGGTGGTCGAAGCACCAGCGTTTCGCCGGCGCGGGGCCGAAGTCGGCCGGGGCGTCGCGCACCAGCAGCGGCTCGCCCAGCATGCGCCCGTCGGACGACAGCGGGCGCAGCTCCAGAAACTCGCGGGCGGCCCCAGCGTTGTCCAGCGTCGCCCCCGTGAACCGCGTCGAGTTCATCACCACGTACATCGATCCGTCCACCGCCGCCGCGATCCCCACCGGCGTGGGCGGCCTGATCCCGCCGCTCGCCAGCGTGCGTTCCCACGTCGCTCCCTCGTCGCGCGACCGCCAGACGCGCACGCCGCCCGAGTGGTCCTCCTGCCCCGGCGGAACGCGCCACGGGTAACAGGCCCGCGTCGTGCAGTAGAGGTTCCCGTCGCCGCCGCGCACGAGGCTCGGCTCCATCGACGCGTCGGGCGGCGTGACCGGGACGAACTTGGTCATCCGCCACCGCCCATGGTCGCGGGCCCACCGCGCCACGCCCGCGTACGACGCCTCGATGTTCGCCGTGACATTGATCCCCGCGATGTTTCCCGCGGCGCCGCCCCCCTCGCGCCGCGCGACCATCCCCGTCAGCAGATCGTTTCCGCTGGCGACCGCGTTGGAGAGCCCCGTGCCCTGGATCACCCAGCCGGGAACCCACTCGCCCAGCTCGGCGCGCCGGGTGTCGAGGATGCGGAAGGTCTCTCCGTCGAACGCGTACTGCTGCTCCTCGAAGTAGACGACGGGGTCCTTGATCTCGCCGACCCACGAGGCCGAGTGGTCGAAGGGGTAGCCGATCACGGTCGAGAGCCCGAAGCCCGTGCCGGCGTGCGGGTGAGGCGAGCCGTCGGCGCGGAGGGCCCCGAGCGGCACGAACCCGCCGAAGAACGGGCACTTCGAGGTGCGCAGCTTCTGCCCGATGCGCGGGTGGTCGCGGAACTCCATCCGGCTCAGCGGCACGACGTTCCACCGCGAAGGGTCCTCGACCTGGTCGAAGATCACCAAGTCGCTGCCGACCTCGAGGTCGTCGACCGGCGCGGTGTCGTGGCGGATGTTTACGGAGATCGCGGCGACGCGCGGGCCCAATTGCATCGGCACGCCCATGCCGTAGGGCCAGCTTGCCCCGGCGGGCATGTCGGAGGGGAAGGCCAAGTCGCGCGGCCCGCGGGTGACGGCGGTGATGCCGGTCGATGTGGCGTGGTCGGTGGGGGGCATGCGGTGAGTTCCGGAGCGAATCCGAGATCTTGTGGGCGAGTCCGGCACCGGCGCTCGCCATCGCGCATATCATGAGCCCATTCCAGGAACGAGTCGAGCCATGACCCAATCCGGCGGTTCCGCCAAATCCATCGCCACCACGGCGCCCCCCGCGCCCTCCCGCGACCGCATGGCCGAGGTCGTGCAGATGATGCGCGAGCTGAGCATGCAGACCGATCCGCAGGAGATGGTCCGCGCCTACAGCCGGCGGACCAGCGAGATGTCGGGCTACGACGCGATGGTCTCCATCAGCCGGCGCGACCTCAATCCGCCCCATTACCGCGTCACGCGCAGTTGGCGGTGGACCAAGAACATCAACCCGTGGAAGCAGCCCGAGCTGCTCCCGCTCTACAACCAGGGCTTGCTCGGCGAGCTGATCTACGGCAACGAGCCGCGGATCATCGACGACCTGCGCCTCTCCCCGAGCGACCCCGCCGCCGAGCACCTCGAGGGCTTCGGCTCGCTGGCGTTCGTCCCGATGTTCGACCGCGGCGAGGCGATCAACGCCGCGGTCATGCTCCGCCGCCAGCCGCACGCCTTCTCGCACGACCAGTTCCCCGAGATGGTCTGGGTCACCAACCTCTTCGGGCGGGCGACGCACAACCTGGTCCTCCGCGGGCAGCTCCAGGACGCGCTCGAGGAAGTCGAGCGCGAGCTGAAGGTCGTCGCCGAGATCCAGCGCTCGCTCCTCCCCGCGAAGATGCCGTCGATCCCCACGCTCGACCTTGCGGGCCACTACCAGACCGCGCGGCAGGCGGGGGGCGACTACTACGACTTCTTCGCGCTGCCCGAGGGGCGGTGGGGCATCCTTGTCGCCGACGTCAGCGGGCACGGCACGCCCGCGGCGGTGGTCATGGCCGTCACCCACAGCATCGCCCACGCCTACCCCGGCCCGCCCGCGCCGCCCGGCGAGCTGATGAAGTTCCTCAACCGCAAGCTCACCGGCAGGCGGGTCGTCGGCGCGGCCTCGTTCGTCACCGCCTTCTACGGCATCTACGACCCCGCGACCCGTCGGCTGACCTACTCCAGCGCCGGGCACAACCCGCCGCGCCTCCGCCTCGCCCGCGACGGGCAGATCATCCCGCTCGACGAGGCGCAGTGGCTCCCGCTGGGCGTCGAGGCGGGCGAGGAATACGGCGACCACGCGCGCACGCTCGAGCCGGGCGACCGCCTCGTGCTCTACACCGACGGGCTCACCGAGGCCCGCGGGGCCGCGGGCGGGATGTTCGGCGTCGAGGGGCTCGACGCCTCGCTCGCCCAGCCCTCGCCCGACGCCGCGGGCATGCTCGGGCGCATCCTGGGCGACCTGCACGCCTTCACGCAGGGGCGCAGCGCGGATGACGACATGACGATGCTCTGCGTGCGGGTGGTGTGAGGCGCGGGGGCGACGGTGGGGTTCTTTGCTTGATCAGAGCCGGACACTGTGTGTCCGTTGTTCAGGCGCAAGGCGGTACTCCGCCGCGCGCGACGTGCCGATCTCGCGGGCACGTTGTGGTTCCCTTCGGAGCGCCATCGACGGCATTTGTTGATGGGATCACCCGCTTCCGGTGCGTTGTGGGTCGACGGCGATTCGCGCGAGCGGAGTACCGCTGCGCGCCCGATCGACGGACACCCAGTGTCCGGCTCTGCCCCCGGAATAAATCAGGCTTTCGCCTGATGGGAAATAATCCGCCGCCTTCGCTTCCGTTGAACATTTGCCCTACGCACCCGCCTCCTGGGGCTTGCGTCGCCCGCCCCCGCGCCGTTCAATAGAAGCCACGTCTCCGGCCGGTTGCACGGCCGGGATGAGAGAGCCGCGTGTCCACGTTCCTGACCCTTTTCGGGGCCCCGTCTCGCGGCGGGGCGAGGAGCCAACCATGCCCGCAGGCAAGACCGAATCGACTCGAATCCAGGTCGTCTCCCAGGCCTTCCGCTATTGCGAATACGGCGCTGGGCAAGGCCAGACGCGCACGCTGCGCATCGGCGCGACGCCGCTGCAGTTGGTCGTCAACCTCTGGCGCGACGAGGCGCTCAAGGACAAGGAGGTCGAGATCCAGGTCGAGATCCGCGACGAGAAGTCCGGCTCGCCGATCTTCGAGACGCTCTGGGTCACCAAACTCACCCACGCCCGGCAGGAGTCGGCCCTGGTCTTCCAGGAGCTGCCGCCGGAGTTGAAGGCCCTCAAGCCCGACGCGGTCTACGCCTACTACGCCAGCGCGCTGGTGAACGACTCCAACGACTTCGCCGAGCGCACCACCCGCGCGGTCGCGAAGTAGCCGGCCCCCCGGCCCCCCCCCCCCCCCCCCCCCCCCCCCCCCCCCC
>JAPLMQ010000196.1 GCA_026386955.1 Planctomycetota bacterium | reverse complement strand
CGTGAATCAAACATCCACAATCGGTTTTTCGATCCATCGCCACGCGGCCACAATCATCCAGTGAAAATGGGTGCTATCGCCACCCCGCGCCAGTCCGACCCACCGCCCCACCTCCGCCACCCCAACAAAAAAGGCCCCGCCCAATGGCGAGGCCCTTTCGTTTTCGTCTCACGCCCCGCGTCTCAAGCACCCGGCGGCGCGACCACAGCTCCGCCGCCGCCCGCTCACGAATCGATCACATCGCGCTTCAGCGTCGGCAGCGCCGCCGGGCGCACCAGCTCGCCCCCCTGCTCGCACGACTCGATCGCCGCGAAGGTGTACTCCAGCGTCGCCAAGGCGTCGCGCCCCGAGGCCCGCAGCTTGTGCTTGGGCACCTTGTTGGTGACGTCCTCCATGAAGGCGTGGATGCGGGCCGGGAAGGTCATCCCGAAGTCCTTCACGCCGGTGTTGGTCACCTCGGGCGTGGGCTGCTCGCCGAGCCCGAAGCTCTGCCCGGGCTTGGGCGTGGGGAAGTAGGTCAGCTTCTCGACGCAGTTCTCGATGCAGAACGAGCCCTTGGTGCCGCCCATCTCGAAGCTCCACCAGCCGCCCAGGCCCACGGTCACGTCGCCGCGCGAGCTGAAGAGGTAGCCCACCGCGCCGGACTGGAATCGCACGTGCACGCTGGCGATCGACATCATCAGGTCGGCCGCCTTGCGCCGCGAGGCCGGGCGGTCCATGAACGCCTGGATGTGGGTGATGTCGCCGCAGAAATGCCGCATGATGCTGAAGGGGTGGGCCAGGAAGGCCTTGGTGTGGGCATAGGGGAAGCCGTCGAAGTTCGGCCCGCTGCCCGACGAATAGGTCTCCTCGCCGCCGTTGAAGCCCATCCGGTGCAGGCAATAGACCGGCTCGCCGATCTTCCCGTCGACCATCAACTGCTTCGCCTGCCGCGCCGGCTCGGTGAAGTAGTGGTTGAGGTTGCACCCGAGGTAGAGGTTCTTCTGGGCGGCGAGCTTGACCATGTCGCGCGCCTCCTGCAGGTCGTTCGAGATCGGCTTCTCGACCAGCACATGCTTGCCCGCGGTCAGCGCCTCCATCGAGGGCTCGTAGTGCCACCCGCCGTTCTCGAACCCGCCCGTGCAGACGTCGACGACCTCGAGCTCGGGATGGGCCGCGAGCATCTCCTTGAGCGAGCTGTAGGCCTTCACGCCCAGTTCAGCCGCGATCTTCTCGGCCCGGGCCTTGACCACGTCGCAGACCGCGACGAGGTTCGAGAGCTCGTCCTTCTTGTGGCAGCGCGCGTGGTTCGAACCGATGCCTTGGATGCCGACGACGCCAACTTTCAGGGCCATGGTGTTCTTCCTTGTTCGTAAGTGAAAACGGGGCTTCCGCTGCGGGGCCCCGCGAGGGCGACCAGTATAGTGGAGCCGGGGAAATCGGGGCGGAGGGAGGCGGCGGGCGAGCCCTGAATCCCCGTCTTGTTAGCCGGACGCGCAAGCGACGGCTTGCACCGTCCGGCGTCCTGAAAGGGTACTGCTCGCTGTGCGCCCCAAGCCGTCGCTTGCGCGTCCGGCTAACCCAGAGCGTCGCCACGGACCAGCCCCGAACTGGAAACGCAATGCATGGCCAAGCCCCGATCCTCCATCCGAATCAGACACGCCTTCAGCTTTGGAGTTGGGCGATCTTCCTCCCACTTTTCCTGTTCAGCCTCCTGGTCTGGCACGCGGCGAGGATCCTCAGCTCCGAGCCCGCCTTCAATCCTGTGTCGAGCCAGCTCGTGGTCGGACGGAGGCTGCTTGCACGCGAGGATCCCGGAGAGTTCGCGAACTACATCGACCTGACGGCGGAGTTTCAGGAGCCGCGGGCGTTTCGAAAACGTCCGGGCTACGGCGCCTTTCCGATCCTTGACGCCTCCGCCCCGTCTCCCGAGCGCCTGCACACGGCGGTCTCGCACCTTCGCCCGGGCACCACGTTCATCCATTGTGCCCAAGGGCACGGCAGGACGGGCCTGTTCGCATTGGCCGTGCTTCTCAAGTCCGGCGACGCGCGGACGGTGGACGAAGGGCTTTCCATGCTCGCCAGCGCCCGCCCCGCCATCCGCTTGAATCCGGAGCAGATGGATTGCATCCGCGCGTATGCCGCGGCGAACGACATGGGGGCATAAGAACGAATGCGGCCCGATCCCGCGGGTGCAGGAATACGACGAGCCGCCTGAAGGCGGAACTCCGAACGAAAGGCATCCCGCCCCCCTCACGCCTCCGCGAGGTCCTGCCCGCATCTTGTCCGTGCTCTTGGGGTTCGCGGCGAGGCGAGACGCCCACGTGCTCCTCAACGGAGTGGAGGTCGACGCGGATCACGACCTGAGCTTGCCCATGAATCGGCAAACGTCTCCATGTGGAGTTTGAACGATGAGCATCGCAACGCGAGTCTGTCTGGCGGCAATCTCTTCCCTTTTCATCTCACTGGCCGCGACGACTTCGGCCGCCGCCCCGGCGGCGGCGCCCGCCACGCAGCCGCGCGAATGGCCGGCGGTCCTGACCATCGACGATTTCGAGGAGGGCGTCGCCAACTGGCGCAACGAGGATGCGGGCAAGATCGAATGGGTGGACGACGCGCCGGCGGGCAAGAAGGCCCTGCGCTGGACCGCGGGCGACGACGGCATCGGCCGGATCATCCTCCAGAAGCTCGACCGCGAGAAAATCGACTTCAGCCAGTACCAGCTCCTGCGCTTCCATTTCAAGACCTCGGGCAAGCCGATCTGGAACATCGACCCGATCGTGCAGCAGGACCCGCACGCCTACGGCTTCCTGGCCCACTATTACGCCGTGGACACGCTGGAGGGGACGGGCCGGTGGCTCCTCTATGTGCAGGACCTGAGCAAGTGGGAGAACGCCTGGCCGGACAGCTTCGACCCGGCGCGGCAGGATTTCCGCTTCGAGGTGCATCAGTTGGCTGGGGCGGGGCGCACGGTGCTGGAATTGGACCACATCCAGTTGGTCAAGAACACGCTCGACCTGCAGCGTTCCTATCGCGGGACGTGGTCGAGGCAGGCGGATGGGTCGCAGACGACTCGCTTCTCGATCCATCTCAGGAACAAGACGGCGCAGCCGCAGACCGTGCGCTGCACCGCGATCGCGGGGTCGCTCAGGAAATTCACCTGCCGGCTGCCGGAGAAGCCGCTGACGCTGGCCCCGGGCGCGGAGGGCGACGCGGTGGTGGAGGTGGCCTGCCCGGCGGCGGAGGCGACCGCGGCGTTGCCTTACTACGGCGAGACGCTGCAGCTGCAGGTCTCGGTCGATGAGACCCCGGGGCTGGACCTGATCGCGGAACTGCCCGCGGGCACGCGGCCCGGAAAGCTGGCCCATCCGGTGGTCCTGTGCAGCCCGGCGCGGCAGGCGGAGCTGCGCCGCCAGTGGGCCGACCCCGAGCTGCGCAAGAAGATGCCCGCCTGGTGCGGCGTCTTTGTGGGCGTGGCGGACAAGTTCCTGGACTACACGCCCCAATTCCCGCCCCTGGCGCATCCGGGCGAGAGCCTGTGCCCGGTGGACAACACCGCCCTGCGCAGGATCGACGTGCCCAACCTGCCGATGGCGCGCCACCAGTGCCCCAAGTGCGGCAAGGTCTACAGCGGGCCGTTCTTCGACGCCGCGGCCGAAGGCTGGTACGGCCAGCACATGAAGAACGCCCAGGCGGTGCGCGACCTGGGCATGGCCTACGCGATCACCGGCGACCCCAAATACGCGGCCAAGGCGGCGGTGATCTTCCGCGGCTATCCCGACGTGTACCTCAAGCTCCCCATCGCCGCGGCGTCGGCGGGCAGCCCCGCCTACAGCGCCACCTCGGGAGCCGTGCGGATCGGCGCCAGCTACATGTTCGAGCGCATCTGGCTGACCCACCTGGCGATCGGCCTGGACTTCATCCGCGAGGCGCACATCCTCAGCGACGAAGAGGTCCGCGACATCACCGAGCGCGTCCTGGCGCCTTCAGCCAACCTCATGCTGGACCACAAGGTCGGCGTGATGAACCTGCAGGGCATGATCGACTCGGCGGGCCTCTACGCCGGGTTGGCCGCCGACGACCCCCAACTCGTCTGCCGCGCCCTCTACGACAGCCACGGCATCCTCAACCTCATGCACTGGGGCTACCTGCCCGACGGCAACTGGTGGGAGAACCCCAGCTACCAAAACGTCGCCAACGGCGTGATCTTCCCGGCGCTGACCACCTGCCTCAACGCCGGCATCGTCGCCTTCGACCAACGCCTCAACAACGTCTTCAAGGCCGCCTACAAGATGTACGGCCCCGACGGCCGATCCCCCATCCTCGGCACCGGCGGGCCCGGCACCCTCGGCTATTCCGACAACGTCGTCCACTCGCTGGCCGCGACCCTTGATGATCCACAACTGGCGTGGGTGGCCCACCACCGCCCGCTCTACCTGGCGTGGTCCGGCGGCACGGCCATGTACGACACCACCCTCTGGGCCGTGTTCAATGACTCGACTCCCAAGATCCCCAAGGACAAGGCGGTTCCGGTGCTGATCGACCAATCGGTCAACTTCCCCGATTATGGTGCCCAGGTCCTGCGCGTGCCTGGGACGGACGCATATGCCTACATCCATTACGGCCGCACCCTCGTCCACGGCCACTACGACAAGCTCTCCATCAACGCCTACGGCAAGGGCGGCTGGTATGCCGGAAACGTCATGGGCGGCTACGGCCATCGCTTCAAGGAATACCTCGAAGCCACCAGCGGATCGAGCACGGTCATGGTGGACGGCAAGTCGCAGGACGCCGACACGGGCACGCTGCTGTTCCAGAAGAGCACGCCGCTGGGCGAGCTGGCCAGCGCCCGCGAGGAGGGGGCGTGGAAGGACGTGGAGCACGAGCGCACGCTGGCGCTCACCTCCGCCGGCCTGATCGTCATTGACCGCTGCGCCAGCGAAACGGAGCACACCTACGACTGGCTGTGGCACGGCTCGGCGACCGGGCTGCAATTCGGCGCGGACCAGGCAGAGGGGGAAGAGGTCAAGTCGCTGGGCGAGGCGGCGTGCTACCCCTTCTTCCTTCCCGCGGCGAGCGTCAAGCACACGGGCGATGCGGCACGAATCGTGTATGAGCGACCAAAGGCACAGACCGGCGCCGCGCTGAGCTTCTGCGGGCTGGCCAGTGATCAAGCCCAACTCATCCGCACGAAGAACGAGGGGACCCACGAAGGCCTGATCCTTCGCAAGCGGGGGAAGACCGTCGCGTTCGCCTGTGTCATGGAGCCGTTGGGGAAAGGCGAGAGGCCCGTTGCGAGCATCGAGCCCATCGAGGCACTTGACGCCGCGACCGGAAAGCCCGTGGGCTTGGATCGGGCCCAGGCCTACCGCGTAGGCACCGCCGAGGGCCGGCTGATCGTCATCGTGAACTACGGCAAGGAGAAAGTGAAGACCCGCGGGGAGCCGGCCGTCGAATCGACGGACCGGGTGACCATCGCCAAGGAGCGCTGATCCTTGCCGGTGCGGTCTTGGAGCCACGCCGCCGTTCGCGCGGTCTTTGGAAAACGCAAACGCCTCGCGCCGCGTCCTCACGCCCCCTCGGCCAACTCCTCCAACATCTCGTCCGTGCTCTTGGGATCGATCGCGCGGCAGGTCGCCGTCAGCGTCGTGGAGAGTTCCGCGAGGTTGGCTTTCCAGGCCTCGGCGGTGATGCCCTGCGGCGTGAGCTGGGAGAACTCCTCGCAGAGCAGGATCATGCGCAGCACGTGCTTGAAGAGGATGCCCTCCTGCTTCACCACGTCGCGCACGCGGACGAACTTGTCGAAGTCGGCCCCGAGGGAGAGCAGGTCGCCGATGGCCCAGACGGGCGTGACGTGCAGCCCGCCCGCGTGGTCGATCTTGCTCTCGAAGAGCATGCGCATCTTCTGGGCCATCGGGATCGGGTACTTGCGCAACTCGGGAGGGAGGTCGGATTGGTCGCCCTGCGGGTAGAGGTCGTCGTGCGTGGCGATGGCGCCATTGATCAGGCCGGGGTCGACGACCTCGAGGCTCAACTGGCCGGGGGGCAGCTCGTCGGGCCAGGGGACGCGGACATATTTCGCGACGGAGCCGGGCATCTCCAGGAGGCTCTCGAGAATCTGCACGAGTTCGTGCCGGTCGGCGAGGCCGATGTAGTCCATGAGGAAGACGCCATAGAGCGGATGGGCGGCCCGGAAGACCTTCATGTTCTTGAGCTTCGGCGTGGGCGTGGCGGAGACGGGCTCGTAGGGCGCGAGCGGGGCCGGGCCGGCGGGCTTCGCGCCCTTGAGCATCGCGAGCCCCTCCGCCTGCGCGGGGTCGACTGTCTTGGGCTTGCCGAGTTCGCCGAGCTTCAACTGCCCGAGCAGGCGGTTGACGTCCTGCTCGTTCGAGAAGTCGGTCTCGGCAGGCTTCTTCTCCTCCTCTCCTGAATCGTCAGCCTCCGCCTCCTCACCTTCGGCCGGGGCCGCACCGCCAATCCCTCGCGCCCCCGCGGGCTTCACCGCGAGCTTCCAATCCTCGGGCGGGGGCGGATCGAGCACGACCATCTCCATCTCGTGCAGCGTCACCAGCATGCCCGTCAAGCGGCGCAGTTCCGCCTGCACCGTGGCGGAATCCATCAGCCTGCGGCGGACGACCTGCCTGATCGGCTCGACCGCGGGCGAGACGTCGAGCAGGTGGGCCAGCCAGCGCCAGTTCAGGCTGCCCTTGCTCGCGAGCTTGGCGGGGGCGACGGCCTGCAGCTTGGCGAACTGCTCGCCGTTCCAATAGGCCACGCCCTGCCGGCGCGTCGGCTTCTTCTTCGCCAGCGCCTTCTTCGCGGCCATCATCTTGGGGTCCTTGTTCGTCTCGGGGATCGAGTCGTATTTCTCCTGCCAGCGGGCGATCTTGACGTCGTCCTCGTGGGCGAGGGCGAAGACGTGCCCTTCGGTGTCGAACTGCGGCCGCCCCGCCCGGCCGAACATCTGCTGGGCGGAGCCGGCCTCGATGACCTTCTTTTTGTCGCGCGGGCCCTTGACGAGCGTGGTGAGCACGACCGACCGCGCGGGGAGGTTGAGCCCGGCGGCGAGGGTTTCGGTGCAGACGCAGACGGGGAGGAGCTTTTCCTGGAAGAGCGTCTCGACGATGAGGCGGTAGCGCGGGAGCAGGCCGGCGTGGTGGACGCCCACGCCGCGGGTGAGGACGGTGCGCAGCTTGCCGCCCGCGCCGCCGGTGAAGTCGAAGGCCTCGAGCCGGTCGAGCAGCGGCTGGCCAGGCCCCAGCACTCGGAGTGGTCGAAGCAGAAGACCAGCGCGGGTGTCTTGCGGGCGTCGTCGGTCCCCGCGGCGATCCTCTCGAGGAAGTCGGGCAGCAGCTCGTCGCCGACCCAGTGGAAGTGGAGCGGGACCTTGCGATCCTTGCCTTCGACGAGGGTCAGCCGGCGGTCGAGCGCGCGGGCCATCCAGGCGATGAACTCGGGGGCGCTGCCGACCGTCGCGGAGAGGAGCATCAGCCGGACGTGCTTGGGCAGGAGCGAGAGGGAGAGCTCCCAGACGATGCCGCGCTGGGGCTCGTTGAAGCTGTGGAACTCGTCCATCACCACGGTGCTGACGCCGGCGAAGTCGAAGACGTCCTGGTGCAGCAGCCGGTTGAGCAGGACCTCGGCGACGACGACCTTGATCTGGGCGTTGGGGTTGATGGTGCGGTGGCCCGTGACCAGCCCGACGCGCTCGGGGGCGAAGCCCCAGCGGACGACGGTCTCCTGCAGGTCGAGGAACTTCTGGTCGGTCAACGCGATCAGTGGCGTGGAGTAGTAGGCGAAGGTGTCGCTGCGCAGGGCCTCGTAGAGCGCCCCCTCGGCGACGAGCGTCTTGCCCGTCCCCGTCGGGGCGGAGAGCAGCACGCCCTGCTCGGCGGCGGCCCAGGCGTAGAGGGCCTCCTCCTGCGTGGGGTAAGGCGGGTAAGGGAGGCGTTCGAGATATTCGAGCAGGAGGTCGTCGCGCGAGGGCATGGGGCGATTCTACGCGGCGAGGGAGGTGCTGACACCTGCGGAAACAACTCGAAGGGGAAGTCTGGGTGCCACATGCCATCGTACCCGTGGCATGTGCCGATCCACCCGGGCCGCCCGGCCTCGCGATGAATCCGCGATGGATGCGGATCGTCAAATTCTCCTTGTTTTCCAGGGTTTCACGTTCATTGATGCCAAGACATGCCGGTCGACCGAAGACACATGCCACGAGTACGATGGCATGTGGCACCAAGAAACGGACGCCGTGATCGACCCGATCTTGAGGTGTTTCTGCAGGAATCAGCAGCTTCACTCAGGCATGGGGCCGCCCGCGCACGCGGTCGCACAGTTCCTTCGCGGCCTCGGGCCAGGTGAGGTATTCGAAGGTGAAGCCGGCCTTGAGCAGCCGCCCGGGGATGACGCGCCGGCTCTTGAGCAGCAGTTCCGTCTCGGTGCGCATCGGGATCGCGCCGACCTCCAGCATCCACCGACTGGCGGGCAGGCCGAAGCCGATGCCCCAGGCTTGACGGAGGTCGCGCATGAAGTCGGCGTTGGGCAGCGGGTTCGGGGCCGCGATGTTCACGTTGCCGGCCATCTCCTCGTGCTCGATCAGCCAGAGGACCGCCCGCACGAAGTCCCGCTCGTGGATCCACGAGACGTACTGCTTGCCGTCGCCCGAGCGCCCGCCCAGGCCCAGGCGGGTGATGCCGAGCAAGGCCGCGAAGGCCCCACCGCGTTCGGGGCTCATGACGATGGCGGTGCGCATGTTGACCTTGCGGGTGGCGGGCATGACGGCCTCGGCGGCGACGCGCTCCCAGGAGGTCGCGACGTCGATGCTGAACCGCCACGTCTCGGGCACGCCGGGCTCGTTGCCGCCGATGATGCCGGTCTCCTCGTCGTTGGGGGCGTCGTAGCGGTGGGCGTAGATGGTCGCGGTGCTCGACTGCAGCCAGAGCCGGGGCGGGCGCTTGGCGGCGGCGATGGCTTGGCCGATGACGCGCGTCGACTCGGTGCGCGAGTCCATGATCGCGCGGCGGTTGGCGGGGCCATAGCGGCAATTCACGCTGCGCCCGGCGAGGTTGATGACCACGTCGGCCCCGTCGAACTCGCCGGCCCAAGGGCCGAGCGTGCGCCCGTCCCACGCGACGTTGCGGACGGCTGTGGTGCCCGCGGCCGCTTTCGCCGACCGGCTGAGCACCGCGACGTCATGCCCGGCCGCGTGGAGGTCTCGCGCCAGGACCGTGCCGATGTGGCCCGACCCACCGGGGATGACGATCTTCATGGCGCGTTCCTCATTCTCCGCCTCAAACGGCGGCGCGATGTCACGACGCCATCACCGGCCAGGCGTTGGCCTCGCCGCCGTCGCCCCAGACCTGGAAGACGCCGTCCTTGTAGAACCCCAGGCTCTTGCGGATCGCCCACTCCGCGGCCGTGAGGACGATCAGGGCCCGCGTCCCGCTGCGCAACCCCTTGGCGTGGCCGGTCACCTGGATGCCCGCTTGGCGGAACGGCACGACCCACGCCGCGGGGGAGTCGCTCGCGGCCTCGGTGCTGAAGTAGCCCGCCTTGATGTGGGCCTCGCTCATCAGCACGACCAGCAGCGGCCGGGCGGATTGGGCATGGAACAGCGCGAGGTTGCGGTCGCCCACGGGGCTGAGCTTGCCGCTCTCGACGATGCAGGTGGGGCTGGGCATGGCGGGAGGCCTTTCAGAAACTTCAGAAACGCCCACGGTAGCACAGGCGAGCGTCGAGGGTGGTCGCGGCTCTGCGGCCGCCGAGTTACGGCGCCGCCGGGCCCGCGGCCGTCGAAGCCTTCGGCTTGTTGATAATGCGCACAAGCGTGAGGAGCGCGATGACCACCGCCGCGCCGATCATGACGGTCCCGGCGACGCTCATCGCGATCGCGGCGAGGAAGAGCCGGAGGTACTGGCGGAGGAAATCCTTCCCGAGATGGAAGAACCGCGGCGAACTCATCGGGCCGACGTCGATGCGATAGAGCCCCGGAGCGTCGAAGGTGAGGCTGCCGACGCCGATGCGATGCATGCCCTCGCCGGTCCCCATGCTGATCGTCCCGGGGTCGCTCAGCGGGATCGTCGCCCCGTCGGATGGCCGAGAGACCTTGATGATCGTGCCGGGCGGGAGATCGAGCGGCGCGGTCGCGAGATGGCCGTCGACGAACAATTGGTTCTGCAGCCAGAGCGTGTAGGCGCCGGGGCTCGTGATGTTCACGTCGGCGGCGCCTGGCCCGGCGAACGACTCGCCCGCCTGGCTCATGGTCGTCAAGACCAGGATCGCCGGTCCCAGTTGGAGCGCGAAGCCGAGGATCGCCAGCAGGATCGCCCATTTGAAGCGGGCCAGGGTCTTCATGTCGCGCTCCCGGAGCAGTCATCCGATGACGAGCAAGCAGACGCACCGAAACCGAGATCGATCAACCACCCGGTCCAAATCCAAAGCGTTTTTGAAGCCGCCCAAACCATCCGGCGCCCGGATCGGCCGGGACGCCTGGAGGCCGCGCCGCAGGCTCACCACCGGTGCGCTCATAGGCCTCGCGATAGTTCATCCAGACCTTCCAGGTCGGATCGTCATAGAACTGAATCTTGAGCGGGTAGGTCGGCTTGCCCGACAAGAGTGAATTGAACCGCTCCATGAAATGGACACGGTCCTTGGTGTAATAAACCCACTCCTTCAAGCCATTTCCCGTGGCAACGGCCATCAGATAGGAATGCCCATTCCCCATCGACAACTCGTCGATGGCCGCCTCGAAGTCGATCGTTTGCTGATTGGCCTCGCCCGGCGGCTTGATCTCGCCTGGGTCGGACACGTAGCTCCAGCCGATCGAGACCGCGGTGGCGTAGGAGGCGATGTCGCCGTCGGTGGGCCAATCGGCCCGCAGCCGGATGACAATGCGATATGCCCCGTTCACGACTTTGACCATGAACCAGCGCCCCGGATTGTCGACGGATGCGTCGGGCATGTCCTCACGCCTTCCTCGGCACCAGGTCGCACGCCTCCGCCGGCATCCAGTGGCCGTCCTTCCCGGCCCACTTCACGTTGCAGCCCACGGGGTTGGTCAGCGCCACCGCGGGGGCCTTGCCCGCCAGCACGGCGTCGAGCGCGTCGCGCAGCTCGTGCGTCGTCTCCTTGCCCGGCTCGCGCGGGTTGTCGTCCATCCGCCCGGTGTAGGCGAGCTTCCGTGCGGCGTCGAAGACATAGAAATGCGGCGTGCGCAGGGCGCCGTAGGCCCGGGCGACGTCCTGCGAGTCGTCGCGGACATAGGGGAAGTTCAGCCCCTTCTCCTTCGCGTTGGTCTTCATGTGTTCGAAGGAGTCGGCCGGGTGTTTTTCCGTCTCGTTGGAGTTGATGGCGACCATCCTCACGCCGCGCGGGGCGTAGTCGACCACGAGCTTCTTCATCCGCTCGACCGAGCCGACGACGAAGGGGCAGTGGTTGCAACTGAAGACGACGATGAGTGCCTTGGCCTCCTTGAAGTCGGCCAGGGAGTAATTCTTGCCGTCGACGCCGGGGAGGCGGAAGTCCGGCGCTGCGGCGCCGAGGGAGAGCGTGAAAGCCATGGGGAAACTCCGGGGGTGGATGGCTTGATTCTAGCCGGGCGCCGATGGGCGGATGGCCATCAGCCTTTCGGCGGCGAGATCGCCCCGAACTGCAGCATCAGCCCGAAGGTGTCCATGATGAGGCGGGTGTCCTTGATCTTGCCGTTCTGCAGGCGGTCGATGACCACGCCCCAGATCTGGACGCGCTTGCCGGTTGCGGGCACGCCCAGGAACGGGCCGCGATGCGTGCCGGCGAGCCCGAAGCGGGTGACGACCTTATCCCCCTCGGCGATTTGCTCGTCGATGCTGATGTGAAGGTCGGGAAAGGCCGAGCGCATCGCGCGTAGGACGTCCTTCACCCCCTCCAGGCCGGGCCCCTGCCCGGGGAAGGGAACCTGCTCGACGACGTCGTCGCACATGAATTGCCCCGCGGCGTCGACGCTGCCCTTGTTGAGCGTCTCATCGATGAAGCGGGCGACGATGGCCTTGTTGTCCGGCATGATGATCCTCCCTCGTGGATGACGACCGAAATCAGTTCGAATCTCGCCGCAGGCCCGGTCGTTGGGCGTGCGGCGAACGGTTTCTCAATTCCTCGCCGCGGCGCGGGCCTGGCGCCGCTCCGATTTATGAAGCTGCCGCAGCCGCCAGAGGTTCCGGAACGCGTCGCCGAGGCTGGCGGAGCCGACGACGCTGCTGGGGCTGCTGTAGGTGATGGGGACCTCCACCCAGCGGACGCGGTGGAGGTAGTGGCGGATCTCGGTCTGGAAGAAGTGGGCCCGGCTCCAGACGCCGCGGGCGACGACCTGCTCGAGCGTGGCGCGGGTGAAGCACTCGAAGCCGCTGGTCATGTCGTGCATCTTCGAGTCGAGCAGCAGCCAGGCCAGGAGGGTGCCGCCGCGGCTGAACAGGTAGCGGCTCCAGGGGCCGACGTAGCGCCCGCCGGGCATGAAGCGCGAGCCGGCGGCGAAGTCGGCGCCGGCCTCCATCGCGGCGATGAAGCGCGGGATCTGCAGCGGGTCGTGGCTGAAGCCGGCGTCCATCTCGAGGATCCAATCCATCCCGCCCGCGAGAGCCTCGCGGTAGCCGCGGAAGTAGGCGTCGACCACGCAGCGGTTCTCGGGGGCCCAGACGAGCTGGACGCGGGCATCGCGGGCCGAGGCCTGCTCGACCAGCGAGCGCGTGTCGTCGCGGGAGACGTTGTCGAGCACGCACCAGACGCGGTCGCCCGGCCCGAACTGGGCGAGGACGCCCTCGAGGAACCGGGCGATCTGCTCCTCCTCGTTCGCCAGCGGGACGATGACACCGAGTCGGGCGGACCTCATCAGCGAAGGATCCTCGGGCGGCGGGCCGCCGTGGGCGAGATGCGGAAGCGGCGCGATGTTGTACCACACCGATGCGGCGCGGGCTGCGCGGCCGATTGGGTCCCGCGACCCCAAGACCCTGGCACGCGGCGCCTGGGCTTTGCGTGCCACGATGCGTCCCGATCTAATGAGTCGGCTTCCCGGCGCGACGCCCTTCGGACCACCGACGAATGCCCCCACGACTCTTCCCGGCCCTGCTCGTCGGCATGGTGATGCTGGCCTCCATCGGCCTGCTCCGCGTCGCGCAGGTCTACACGCGGGCCGACCTCTTCCCCGTCAGCAAGTACTACCTCAGCCTCGACCACGGGGCGTTCTACTTCTGCGGCACGCTCGTGGCACAAGGCAAGAGCCCCTACACCGACCCGCGCTACGTCACCCCCCCGCTCCCCGCGCGGCTGTTCAGCCTCTGGTCGCGCTTCGTCGGGCCCGACACCACCCTCAAGACCAGCTTCTTCGCCTGCCTCTTCGCCGTCCTCGCGGCCCACCTGCTCGTCGCGTGGAGGCTCTTCGACCTCACGACGCGCGAGCGCGCCGTTCTCGCCCTGCTCGGCTCCCTGCTCATCCTCCACAGCTACCCGCTCCACATGCTCATCGACCGCGGGAACATCGACGGCTACGTCCTGCTCGCGACGGTGCTCGGGCTGGCCTGCGTCCACCGCCAAGGCTGGGAAGTCGCGGGCGGCGCGCTCTTCGCGCTGGCGATCGCGTTGAAGGTCTACCCGGTGCTGATCATCGCGCCGCTCTTCCTCCAGCGGCGCTGGCGGGCGCTGGCGGGGCTGGGCGTGGCGTTGGCGCTTCTCATCCTGATCGAGCCGGGGCTCTACTTGGAGTGGGTCCAACTCCGGCTGCGGTCCCGCTCGACCAACTTCGTCATCCCCTTCAACGGCAGCCTGACGAACTTCTTCCAGCTCTTCGCGTGGCTCAACAGCTTCGTGCGCGTCTTCAAGCCGGTGGAGTTCGACCTCGTGCTGGGCTGGATCGCAGGCGGCACGTTCGTCGGGGCGATGGGGATGATGGCGTGGCTCGACTGGCGACGGCCGGCCTCCGCTTCGCTTCCCACGTCGCCCCCGTCGCCGCGTCCTTCGACCCGATCCATGTCCGACGACGCCGTCGCCGCGGCCCTCTACCTGCCGCTGATGGTCTCGGTCCCGCGCATGGTCTTCCACTACAGCTTCGTGATGCTCCTGCCCCTGCTCGCGGCCCTCTGCGTCCTGTGGCCCCAGGCCGCAACGACCAAGGAAGCCCGCGCGCGACGGGGCTTGGTCGTCCTCGCCGCCGTCGGCCTGGGCGTCACGCAATTCCCCGCCTACGAGTGGGCCACGGCCACGGGGTTGCCGGTCTTCCACCTCATCCCCGCGACCGGGCTGGCGGCCCTGATCGCGGCCTGCGTGGCGATCAAGTGGCACACGCGGCGACATTCGATATCGTGACGCAGCCAAATCGGGCCGCGGCCTTCGCGCCGGACGCCTTCGCGGGCGCTTCCATGCACGAGGCCGGGGCCGTTCCCAAACTTTCCACTCGCTCAACCGAAGCGGGTTCACAAGGAGTCTGCGCATGGCGGGTCAAGGTCCACTCAACGTCGTGATCGTCGGCTGCGGCAACATCTCGGGCCCCTACGCCCGCTCGATGGCGACGCACCCCACCCGCATCAAGCTCCTGGGCGCGTTCGACCTCAACCCGCAGGCGGCCCAGAAGCTCGTCACCGAGCACGGCGGGCGGGTCTACGAGACGCTCGACGCCGTGATGGCCGACCCGCAGGTCGAGGCGATCGTCAACCTCACCATCCACCAGGCCCACTACGACATCATCAAGAAGGCCCTCGAGGCCGGGAAGCACATCCACACCGAGAAGCCGCTCACCCTCAACGTCGCGCAGGCCCACGAGCTGGTCGCCCTGGCGAAGAATCGCAACCTGCGGCTGAGCTCGGCCCCGATCACTTTCCTGGGCGAGGGGCAGCAGACCGCGTGGAAGGCGATCCGCGAAGGCAAGCTCGGCACCGTGCGCGTCGTCTACGCGGAGATGAACTGGGGCCGGCTCGAGTCGTGGCACCCCAACCCCGCGCCGTTTTATGAGGTCGGCGCCCTGGCCGACGTCGGCGTCTACCCGCTCACCGTCGTCACCACCATCTTCGGCCCCGCCAAGCGCGTCACCGCGGCGGGCGGCGTGCTCTGGCCCCAGCGCACCACCAAGAGCGGCAGCACCTTCGAGATCAAGGAGACGCCCGACTGGGCCTGCATGTGCGTCGAATTCGCCTCGGGG
Source organism: Planctomycetota bacterium (assembly GCA_026386955.1). Taxonomy (GTDB): domain Bacteria; phylum Planctomycetota; class Phycisphaerae; order Phycisphaerales; family Phycisphaeraceae; genus JAPLMQ01. The sequence goes on along the minus strand of JAPLMQ010000196.1, from coordinate 4,459 downwards.
CCGATGCTGCGCATGACCGCGTCGTTCTACGTCGGCCCCACGCACCAGCACGGCGTGGAGTTCCACGGCGACGTCGCGTCGCTCTTCCTGGGCTCGGCCCACGACTTCAACAAGGGCGTGCAGATCCGCCCCTTTGGCGCGGCGGAGTGGACCGACGTGCCGTATGTCCGCGAGCCGTTCCCCGGCGTGGAGTGGTCCCGCGGCGTGACGGAGCTGCACGACGCCATCCGCAGCGACCGCCCGCAGCGGGCCACGGGCGAACAAGCGGCCCACGTGGTCGACATCATTTTCAGCGCCTACGAATCGATCAAGACCGGCAAGGCCGTCGCGGTGAAGAGTTCGTTCACGCAGCCCAAGCCGATGGACTGGGCGGTGTGAGACCATGCGACCTGACACGGAAGGTGGTCGGCCATGCGAACCACGTCCCTGCTCCGCTCCGGTGGACGTCTCCACCGAGGTTCGTGGCCGCTCGCCGCGCTGACGGCCGCGCTGCTGCTCGCCATCGCCGCTCCCGCGCAGGCCTTCACGCTCGACGCTTCAAGCCGGATCACCATCGAGTCGCGCGGGTTCACCGGGCCCGAGGCCGCGCTCCCGCAAGAGCTGCTGGAGCGGCACCTCCTTCGCCGGTTCCAGCACAAGTCGCTTGAGGGAGCCGGCCCCGCGGTGGCGTTCGTCCTCGAGGCGGAGGCGGCCGTCTGGCAGGAATCGCCCCGGGCCGGGCAATTGGCCCTGCGCGACATCGACGCCTTCGAGATCGAAATCACCGACCAGCCGCGGCCGACGGTGCGCATCGCCGGCGCGTCGGTGCAAGCGGTGAGTTTCGGCGTGATGGCCTTCCTCGACGAGGACCTGGGCGTGACGTGGCTGTTCCCCGGCGAGTTGGGAACCGTGTGGCCCGGCTCGGGAGCGGTGGAACTCAAGCCCGGCCTGCGGCGCATCGTCCCGGCGGTGCCCAGCCGGCTCTACACGGGCGTCTCCTACGCCGACCGCGAGGCGATGCTCGCCTTTCGCCAGCGCTTCAAGGGCTCGAAGATCCTGCGCGAGCGATTCTTCGAGTCATACGACTATTTCAAAAGCCTCAGGCTCGACGACCTCGCCAGCCCGTCGCACAACATGATCAACATCTTCCCCGTGAAGGAGACGCGGGCGAAGCATCCCGAGCTCTTCCCCACCACCCAAGGCGGCGGCCACTATGACCCGCCCAACCCCGAGGACCCGCAGAGCGGCAAGCTCTTCCAGGCCTGGCATCCCTGCTACACCAACCCGAAGGCGGTCGAGATCGCCATCGCCAAGGCCCGCGAGGAATTCGACGCCGGGAAGCTGACCTTCTCCCTGGGCATCAACGACGGGAAGCGGGTGCAATGCCAGTGCGAGGATTGCCGCAAGGCCGGCTGGCCCGGCTCGTATTACCAGTTCGTCGCCAAGGTCGCGGAGGCGTTGAAGAAGGATTACCCGACGCATCTGGTCGGGGTGCTGGTCTACGGCGACGTTCGCGACCCCGCCCCGGCCCTGCACTTGCCCGACAACGTGCTCGCGATGATCACCGGACGAAGCCCGATGAGCCTCTGGTCGCAGCACGCGAAGCACCTGGGCTACTACGGCTATTTCTACGGCGACGGGTTCGGCCCGCCCAACTTCCCGCTGGCGTCGATGCGGCACAACGCCGAGAAGTTCGGGAAATTCGGGGTCGAGGCCTTCCGCGCGGAGGCGGAGCCGATCTGGGCCTTTGATGGGCCGAAGATGTACATCCAGAGCCGGATGCTGTGGGATGCGGGCGTCGATGCGGACCGGCTTCTCGCGCGGTACTGCGAGGCCGCGTTCGGCCGCGAGGCGGCGCCGGCCATGATCCGGTTCCACAAGGTCTGGGCGCGGCAGGCGGATGGGCTCGCAAAGGCCGCGGGCGAGGAGCAGGCCTTGCTCTGCGACTTCGCCCTGTGGCGGAACTCCTCGGCACAGTATGCAGCCGCCGCGCCGGCGAGTTTCGAGGAGGCATCGCAAGCCCTGAAGGAAGCCCGCGCCGCGGTGAAGGGCGAGGCCGAATCGCAGCGGCTCGACATGGTGGAAACCTGTTTCGCCGTGCCCGATGCGGAATCACGCGGATGGCACTTGGCCCAAGCCGTGTTCGCCGGAATGCTCGATGAGGCGAAATTGACCGATGCCGCCCGCGCGCTCCACGCCTTGGCCGCTCGGGTCCGGGCCGCGGAGGCGAAGATCGCCGAGCACCCGGCCTGGCGGCTCGGAGCCGGGAAGCCCGAGGAGCGGGACGAGTGGACCGTGACGCGCGAGATGCGCAGCGGGATGCTCACGGCGCTCGCGGCCCTGTCCGCGCCGGCGCGAACAGCTCTCGCCCACGAGTTGCAGGAGGGAGCGATCGCCGCGGCGCTGGCTCGGGCCGAGTCCCCCACGCCGCTGCGGGTGAAGCCCGCCGACAAGGGCGCGGAATGGAGCCATCCTGAGAATCAACCGCGGTTCACGCCCATGCCCACCGCGCTCGACGGCGATTGGATGAAGGCGCACACCGTGGGCCCCGCGGAGCAGGTGTTGGAAGGCACCCACGCCGGCGAGTGGAAGGGACAATGGGCTCTCGCGCTGGTGCCCCTGCCCGCGGGGACCGCGGCGGGGCTGCATCGCATTGAATTGGAGATCGAGGGAGCGAAGGGTTCGGCCTCGCTGCAGGTGTCGAACCCCTGGCGGCCCGAAGCCTCCGACGGGTTGCCCGTGCAGTCGCTCTTCGCGTTGGGCGACGTGGCAAAACCGGTTCGCCGCAGCATCGTCGTCGCGCCGATCGGAGCCGACTCCGCCAAGACGGGCGGCACGCAGATGCGGATCGGCATCCTCTTCACCCCGCGGGAGACCGGTGCCGTGTGCGAGTTCCGCCTGCGGGTGACGCGGATCTCCGCCCCGCCTGCGGCAAGGCCGTCCTCAACGCCGGCGCCGTGAGCGGCCCCGCCCTGCTCACCGCCGCACCCTCAGCCCGACCTCCCGGCTGCGGCGCTCGGCCCAGATGCCCAGCCCGAACCACGTCGCCAGCATGAGCAGGTCGAACGCGAGCAGAAGCGTGAAGGCCAACGGCTCGCGGCGCCAGTCGCCCTCGGCCGCCATGTTGCCCAGGATCATGCTCGCCCCCGCCCAGAGCAGGATCGCGACGACCTGCCCCGCCGAGACGAGTGTCTTTCGCCACTTGTGCATGCCGGCCTCCACGCCGCCGATCGGCGACGCGCCCTGACGCCGCCGGACCCCGGCACGAACGCGGTGCCGACGCCCGACGCTTCACTTCGACATTCACCCCTCGCGAAGCAAATCCCGTCGCAGCCCACGGTACCACGGATTCTGGTCGCGCAGGGCCGGCACATCCTCCGGGCGGACGTCGGCGACGACCAGCCCCTCGCGGTCCCAGATCTCCGCCAAGACCCGACCCTTGGCGTCGACGATGTTGCTCCCCCCCGCGCAGGCCCGCCCCGCCTCGTCGGGCCCGCAGACGCACGAGGCCGCGATGATCATCGAGTTCGCCGCCGCCAGCGGCTTGACCTCGTCGGGCCCGCGCGAGCCGCGGTTGTTGAGCCAGAAGAGCGTCGTGCAGCCGAGGTGGGCGTAGGCCCGGGCCATCTCCGGGAAGTCGCCGTCGTAGCAGATCATGATCCCGCAGCGGTGCCCGAGGAGGTCGAACGTCACCAGCTTCTCGCCCGGGCGATAGTGGGTCGGCTCATGCCGGAGCCCCTCGGCCTGCCACCAGAGATGCGTCTTGCGGTAATGGGCCTCGACGCCGCCCGCGCCCACGAGCGTCGCGCCGACGTAGCAGTCCTCTCCGTCGCGCTCGGTGAGCCCGTAGAGGACGCGCATCGACGTCCCGCGCAGCAGCGCGACGAACGACCGCGTCGTCGGCCCGTTCACCGGCTCGGCCAGCTCGCGCAGGTTCTCCACGTAGCCGACCATCCCCTCCTCGGGGAAGACCACGATGTCGGCCTTCTCGCGCAGGGCCTCGCGCACGAACTGCAGGGCCCGCTCGCGGTTCTCCGCCACCCGCCCGGGCTTGCACGTCTGCTGCGCCACCGCGATCCGCATCGGCATCGGAACCGCTCCTGTCCAGGGATGATCTTCAGAAATGAGCCGAGCCACGCGGCATTATGCAAGTCGCGCGGCCGAGCGGCAATCGGGCAGCGACGGCGCGATGGCCGCACGTTCGGGTTAACATGGGAGTCTGATGAAGTCCACTTCGATCCTGGGCATCTCCGCGTTTTACCACGACAGCGCCGCCGCGATCGTGCGCGACGGCGTGATCGTCGCCGCCGCCCAGGAGGAGCGCTTCACCCGCAAAAAACACGACCCGCGCTTCCCGAGCCAGGCGGTCGACTATTGCCTCAAGCAGGCCGGCGTCGCGCCCGAGGACCTCTCCTACGTCGTCTTCTACGAGAAGCCGCTGGTGAAATTCGAGCGGCTGATGGAGACCTACCTGGCCTAC